>DASYRE010000020.1 GCA_036004685.1 Candidatus Polarisedimenticolia bacterium
GAAGGTCCGCGGCCCACCCCCGTCGACCTCGGGGTCTCGGGACCCTGGGCACGGCCATCCCCCAGACGACTGGTCCGAGAGCGTCGATCCCCCTCACCCCGAAGACGACTCCGATCCGCCGTTCGAGGATAGCTGGGAGGGTGACGACAGGCCGATGACTCGGGTGGGCCGATCCCGGATCCCCAAGACGCCACCTGCCAATTGCACGGCATCGACCGGGGCGCCAACGCTTGATCCGGGGAATCCCTGCTCTCAGCCGATCGCTTCCTCTTGAGTTCATGGCCCGATCCCGATCCCGGAGGGCCCCGGCCCATCCGGGCTGCCTCATGGCCCCCTCCGAGATCGAGAGGGAAGTTGAGAGGGAAGTTCTGACGGCAAGACCACTTCACGCAAATCCTGATCCGTCTAGGATGTGGGTCGAGAATCGTTATCCGTTTTTCAAGGTCGTCGAGGACCAGTACGCATCCCGGAACACGCTGAACACCGGATCGATCGCCGGGTTGCGTCGCCCGTAGTCCGCGAGGCTCTGAAGCTCTCTCACGTTCGGCAGGTGCCAGTCGTCATGGCCCCCGAAGTGCAGGTTTTCGCACTAGGCAGCGCGTCACACCAGGTGAGCTGGTCCGCTTCCGTCGATTGGCCATCGCCGTTCGTATCCGCCGTTTTCTTCTGCCACTGAGCCCGGTGCAGGTATCCGTCACCGTGCCATCGCCGTGGTCGGCGAAGCGGCCCGACCCATCCGGCCCATCGCTCGGGCAGCCGGTCGCGTGGGAGCCGTCCTGGCCGGCGCAGACGGCCTGGTCGCAGGGGATTTGCCTGGCCAGCGGCGCGCGCTGATCCGAAGTCACCGGGCCGCCTTGCCGGAGATCCCTCATTCCCCTCCTGTCGGTGCACTGCGCTACGGACAGATCGTCGACCCAGACGGGCAATCGCCGGGGGGCACATCGACGGATCCGCAGTCTGGAAATGGCGCGGGAGGCGACGGCCCCCCCGTAAACTGGTAGAAGATCGCGTAGAGGCCATCGCTGATATCCCTTCCACCGTCACCGTTACAGTCAGCCGCGGCCGCGCACGCGGTGGCGGCGCCGCCGCGGAAGAGCTCGTTGAGGATCCATACGCCGTCGGCGACGTCCGTCTTACCATCGTCGTTGGGATCGCAGCGCAGGAACCTGGGAAGCAGCGGAATCCCGGTGGACGCCTCCCACGATGGGTCGTTGGCATCACTGTCCGGCGAGGATCCCAGGCGCCCGTTGTTGTGCCAGACAGACATATCCGCAGCCACCTGACCGCTTCCTTCGTCGAACGGCCAATAGCCCATCAATCCCGCTTCGTCGCCCCGTAACCGCACTTTCATGTCTGCTTGAATAGCAGCTTCGCTCCGCGCGATATTCCAGATGCGCACCTCGTCGATCAGCCCTTCTACGGAGCTTTCCCAAATGCCGATGTGGACGAATTCGATGTCGGTCACATCCCCGAACTGGGGCGTTGAGGAAATGAACTTGCCATTTCGGTAGATCCTGATGGCCGTGACATCGTAGGTGGCAGCGAGGTGTTGCCATTCGTCGACCACGAGCCCGCCCGCCGCCGAAGTCGCCGCGCTACATTCAGGCGTGCAGACGCTCAGGCCCCATTTCGAGGGGTCGTCCCCCTCGAGGAAGAGCACCCAACCTGAGCCATCAAGGTGGGAGTCGCTTAAAACCCCTCGCACGATAGCCTTGAAGTCGTTGTTACCTTCCAGCGAGAAAGGCCGGACCCACGCTTCGACGGTGAAGGCGCTATCGAAATCGAATCCCCCGGTGTCCTTCACGCTGACGAAGTCGTCCGCCCCATCGAACCGCAGGGCATGCTGGGCCATGCTGTTCCCCGCCCCCTAGTACAGCACCAGCAAAGAACAGAGTGCGGAGTGTGTGATTCTATAGTGCATGTTTTCTTTCTCCTGGAGATGGTCTTCCGGTTCGCTGATAGGGGTCAACCATAGATTCCCGGCCGAGGAGCGAAAGGCGCAGCTTTCTGTCCGGCTGGATGACCACAGCGCGAACCGGACCGTTGATGCCGGACCCCGGATCGCACGAAAGATCCAAGTCCCCGGGCGCCGCGAGGAGGTGAGTACCGGGAACTCCGGCGACGGAGAGGAGAGTCACCGCACCAAGCCATGTTCGAAGGAATCCGGGTATTTTCATGGCGCGAGGCCTTTCATTGCGGACAGCCTTCCGGCGGTGTCTTGCAGGTCCCCTCGTCCTCTGGAAGCGTCCCGGTTCCACAGACGGGATACGGGGCGACCGGTGCGGGCCCTCCCAGGAAGAGGTGGGTCAGGAGGTAGATCGGATCGGTGATATCCACTGCGCCAACGCCATCCATGTTCGCGACGGCAAGGCACCCGGGACCTGCCCCGGCGAAGAACAGCCAGTTGAGGATGCACACGGCGTCTGAGAGATCGACGCGGCCGTCGTCGTTGCAGTCGCCGCGGAGGAAACTGGAACGCGACGCGGCGTCTCCGTGGAGACGCGCCATGTACGGACGCAGCACTCCGTGGAACACGAAAATATCGCCGCAGACGAGCACGCCGCCGTCAGACTCGAGCGCGACCGAGGAAGTCCCGGACCAGGGCGGGTCGAAGCGGGGAATGAAACTGCGGTCCAGATCCCCATCGGGGTGGAGGCGGATGACCCCCTGGTAGGACAGGTCGTTCCCGTCCTTCCCTAGAAAGTAATCGCCAGGGGCGACCACCTTCCCGTCCGGTTGCAGGGCCAGGGTGGGCGGAGTCGCAAGTCCGCCGATATTCCCCGTGCCATGGGCCGCGTTGAAGGTGCCGTCGAGACTGCCATCGGCGTTCAGGCGGGCGATCAAACGGAAGCCGCGGTCTATGGGTTCGTCGACGGCCCAGAAGCGTCCGGCGATGAGCAGCTTGCCATCGGGCTGCAGGAGAACGAAGTAGACCACCTGACCATCGAGCGCGAAGGTGAAGCTCCTGTCGAGACTGCCATCGGCCTGGAGGCGGGCGATCAGGTGGTAGTTCGCTTCACCCTCGATCCCAAAGTAGCCTCCGACGAGCACCTTGCCATCCGGTTGCGCCACGATGGATTCGATGGAGCCGCCTGTATGGGCCCGGTGCAAGTTGAATGAGGCGTCCAGGCTCCCATCGGAATTCAACCGGGCCATGCCGTGGCGGTACGTGCCGTTGACAGTGTCGAATTCGCCGCCGATGAGCACCTTGCCATCGGACTCGATCGCAATGACACGGACAAACCCGTTTTCGTTCAGGCCTGTGCCGGGGTCAAAGCTCTTGTCGAGGCTCCCATCCGCGTCGAGTCGGGCAATGCCGGCGCCCGCCGTTCCACCGTACCCGCCGACAAGCAGCGTGCCATCCGGCTGCCGTTCCATGGTCGTGACGGAACGGATGCCCGGATCGGGGACAAAACTGTGGTCCAGACTGCCATCGGCGTTGAGGCGGGCGATGCCACCCCGGCTGATTCCATCGACGAATGAGAAGCCCCCGGCGATCAGCACCTTGCCTTCGGAGAGCGCAATGAGCTTGTCCACCCCACGCTGGATTCCTCCGCCCGCGGTAAACGTGCTGTCAAGGCTGCCATTGACATTGAGGCGGGTCAATAGGTAGTAATCTGGCTCGTCGCCGAAGTATTTGCTACGGCTGACGAGCACCTTGCCATCCGGTTGCACGGCCAGAGAAGCGACACCGGGGTAGTAGCGGCTCTGGTCCGGGTCGAAAGAGCCGTCCAGGCTCCCATCCGCGTTCAGGCGGGCGAGGTAGCGCTTTGTTCCATCGGAGGCGAGGAAACCACCTCCGATGAGCACTTTACCATCGGACTGCAATGCGACCGAGTATATGCTGGCCGTCCCGCCCGGATCGAAGCTCCTGTCCAGGCTCCCATCCGCATTGAGGCGCGCGATGCCGCTCCGGCTCTCGCCGTTCACGGTCGTAAACCAGCCGCCAATGAGCACCTTGTCATCCGGCTGAATGGCGATCGACCACATCGAGTCGTCCAAAGCTCCTCCGAATGCATGGTCCAGACTGCCATCGGCGTTGAGACGGGCGATGTTGCTTCGGACCGTGCCGTTAAAGCCCAGGAAATAACCACCGATGAGCACCTTGCCATCGCGTTGCACAGCGCCGCAATAGACCCCAGCGTCTTCTCCATTGAGTCCAGAGCCCGGATCGAAGGTGCTGTCGAGGCTGCCATCGGCATGGAGGCGGGCGATCCCAGGACGAAGGGCGCCGTTGACGGAGAAGAAGCCGCCGGCGATCAGGATCCTGTCATCCGGCAGGACGGCAAGCCAATTGACACTCGCCGGGAATAAGCCATCGGTCAACAAGGTCGGAGCGATGAAACCCCTGTCCGGATGCCCGTCCGGGTTGAGACGGGAAAGCCCGTTGCCATGCCCCACCAGCACCTTTCCATCGGACTGCTTCGCGATGGCCACGACCTGAGAGATCCCCGTGTTCAAGTCCCCAAGGGTGAAGCTGCTATCGCCGCTGCCATCGGCGTTGAGCCGGGCGATATCCTGGCATTTGACGCCCCGGACCATGGTCATTCTCCCGCCGATGAGCGCCTTGCCGTCAGGTTGGACGAAGACGACAAAGACAGGGCCGTTGACGCCCGAGCCGGGATCGAAGGACAGGTCCACATCTCCAGGAAGAGGCGGCCCTGCCGGAATCGAAGGAGCGATGGATGCCAGAAGCGCCGGACACAACACGGAAGCAAGGAGGGAGATTCGGTTCCTGGTCGGCATGAGTGTGTGTCCTTGAGTCTGAGGTCCGATGGGGCTGATCATCCTGCGATCAGCGCTGGCGAGGGGCCGCGTCCCTTCAATCATCCATGCGATTCTTTCGCCCAGATCCCCTCAAGATTCGCCTTCCGACGCTTTGCGGACGCCCCTTCAACCCCCGGCGTCCCATCCGTCCCGCACGCCCCGGACGGTTCGGGCGGCGCCGTCACGCCCAGGAACAGGTATCCGAGGAGCGCGATCGGGTCCGAGAGGTCGATCTTGCCGTCGTCGTTGACGTCGGCGCTCTTCTCGCAGGCGAGCTTTTCGGGTTTGCCGAGGAAGAGGAAGCCGAGGGCGGCGATGGCGTCCGAGATGTCGGACCTGCCGTCAGCGTTCGTATCGCCACGGCGGAAGTTCCGAAGTTCCTGTCCTTGGCCCCGTACCCTGATCCCGCCTGCCTGCTCCGGACTCGCTGCTCCCCTGCCGGACTCCCCCTCAAGCGGCGGACCCACGAAGGCCGCACCGGAAACTGCCATGAGAAAAACCATCGCGCCGCCGAGAGGGGAGCGCGAGACAGGCGAATCGGTGGAAACGACGGCAAAAATCCGGTGGATCCCAACATTGCTACTCTCCTTTTTTTGGGGAGACATACTGGATGTAACAAGCTGCCTGTTCCACCAACACCAGTTGACCAAGAGTGACAGTCACTCCTGACTGTCACTCCTTATCTTACCGGATAAAATGAAACGCCGGATGAAAAATTTCCACCTGGTTTTCTGCATGGTCGCTCTGATTCACGGCGTTCCCCTCGCGGCCGCGCCGATCGTCGCCGGCTACGCGACGCGCCTCGTGGTCGACGGGCCGATCCCGACCGGAAGCTCGGTGACGGTCAGCGGGCGCGGCGCGCCCGCGGGGGAGGGCATCTGGGTGGAGCTGTGGAAGATCCCGGCTGCCGGCGGCGGGCACGTGACACTCGGGTCGGCGCCGGCAGCGAACGGCTCCTTCCGATTCGAGGATGTTCAGGTTGCCGGGGGGGATGCGCTCTACGCCACGCTGTCGCGAAGCTGGCAGTTCTCGCGGGCCGGGGACGCCGAGGGGTGGGGCGCCGAGCACGATGCCCGCCTCACCGTCGCCGGCGGCGCGCTGCGAGTCGAGCTGCAAAATCTCGATGGCGATGCCTACACCGACGCCTACTTCCAGAACGCCTTCCGCTACAACCCCCGTTATTACCGGGTTCTCGAGGCGCGCCTCAAGAACCCCGTTCCGCCGGCCCCCTCGAATCTCCTGGGTATTTTCTGGGGCGCTCCGCCGGAGGCTCCGGGCGGCGCGACCATCGCCGAGCACAACGCCGAAATTCCAGGCTCGATGACGGGCTACGAAACCATCTTGATTCCCATGAATGTCGCCGAGACGCGCATCATCCCGGGCCCGGCCGCCGCGGGCCTCGATGGGCTGTGGGCGGCTGCTGCGGTCAACGCCTTCCTCCGGCTCGATCCCCTCAACAACCTCCCCGCGAACGACCGCAGCCGGGACGGCGCCGTGATCGAAATCGACTGGATCCGCCTGCGCGAGGACTACCGCAGGGATTTCCATGCCGGCGGCGACCTCGAGGGGCTCGACTCCTTTTTCGACGCCTCCGGCGTCCAGGTGGCCGGAGGCTTTCTCCGCTACAGCGGCGCCGGCGATCCCCGCTTTTTCTCGAGCCTCGAGACCGGTCCCATCGAGAGCGGGCACTTCACCCGGCTCGCCATCGGTCTCGAGGGATCGACCGTCGCCATCCCCTCGAACGAGGTCGCCCTCTTCTTCGACGACCGGGACAGCTCGGGATACCGCGATGCGGGCGGCGCGGGGACTCTGCAGCGAGCCGTCCTGGCCACTCCCCTCGACGGACGGCGCGACCTGGCCGAGGCGCTGGGGCCCGCCAGCGCGGGGGAGTGGAGCGAGGATGGCGCCGTGAGGACGGCCGGCCTCCGCTTCGATCTCCCCGAGTCGGCCACCGCGGGTGACCAGGCGCGCCTCGACTACCTGGCGCTGATCCCGGAGACGCCGTACGGTCCGAGCCCGGCGGTCGCTTCCAGCCCGACGCCCGTCGCGACGGTGGCTTTCTGGGAGTTCGCGGCGGGATTGCAGGGCTGGCAGCCGAACTTCGCCACGGCGAATGTCGCCATCACCGCGGACGGCCTCGAGCTCGACAGCACGGGAATCGATCCCTGGATCACCAGCCCGCTGTTCAACCCGCCGGCCGGACTGGCGCTCCGGATAACCTTCCGCATGAGGAGCGCTGCCGATGGCGGCGGGCAGCTGTTCTATGGCCAGTCCTTCGCCGAGGAGCGCAGCGTGCGCTTCCCCGTGCAGGCTGATGGGAGCTGGGCGGATTACTCCCTGACGATTCCGGCTCAGCCGGCGGGGATCCGCCTGCGGCTCGATCCGGCGACGGACCGGGGGCACATCGCGCTGGCGTGGCTGCGCGTGGAAAGCATCGAGCCCATCCAGGCGCCGGCTCTCGAGCCGCCGTCGCGACCGGTTGCGGGCGCGCTGCCGGCGTCGCGACTCGTCTCCGGGCCGCTGGAGCTGGTCCACTTCGGAGAGCGCTGGGGAGGGTTCGTTCTCAACGTCGCGGGAGTCGAGGCGGCGGCGTCGCACGATGCGGGCATGCTCGGTTATTACGAGGCCGCCGGATTGGCCTGGAAAGAGATCGGCGGGCTTCCGGTCAAGGTGAATTTCGCGGACGGTGTACTGGTGGAGGAGGTCTCGTTCGCCGACGGCGACGGCGCCGCCTGGACGCTGAGGAGAAGGTTCGAGGCGGGAAAGATCGCCGGCAGCATCGCCGTGGAGGCCTCGATCGCATGCGACCGGGGGCGGAGCCTCCTGCACGTTCCCTGGATGACTCTTTTTCCGGGCCTCGGCACCTTCGGCGACGCCAAGCACCAGGGACTTTTCGCCGGTCTCGAGTACCTCGCCGACGAGCCGTCGAGCAGCCAGGCGGACGTGACCACGCCGGAGCACGTGCGCCTCGTGCCCGATCCGTCGAAGATCACCTTCCCGCTCATGGCCATCGAGCATTCCGGGCGGTTCCTCGGCCTGGTGTGGGAGCTTTCGCCGCTCGCCGCCGCGGTCTTCGATTCGCCGGATCGGACGCACGGCTCGGGGGCGCACTTCCTCGGCCTGTGGGCGCCCGGCGTCGGCTCCCTTCGTGTCGAGAACTCGCTCTTCGCCCAGTCGCCGTTTCCGATCGAGGCGGGGTCGGCGCTGGTCTGCCGCGCGACGCTTCTGGGCGGCGAGGGGCCGAGCGTGGCGCCGGCCGTGGAGCGGTACGTCGCCCTGCGCGGGCTGCCGGCGGTTCCTTCCTTCACGGGTGGACTGCCGCGCGCGGTGAAACTCCTCGCCGCCGGCTGGCTGGACTCCGACGCGTACGCAGGCGACGGACTCTGGCGCCACGCCGTGTGGCCGGGTTTCAACCCGCAAAAGGCCAGCGACGCCATCGTCTTCATGCTCTGGCTCGCCAATCGCTCCGGCGATGCGGCGCTCGCGGCTAGATTGCGAAGCGAGTCGGCCCTGGCCCTCGGCAAGCGCCGGGCCGATGACCCCGCTTTCCTGAGCGGCGTCTCGCACGTCGGCTGGCCGACAAACGCGCTCCTCCTCGGCAATGTCGCGGGGCATGTGGCGGCCCGGCGCGACGGGGCCGCGGGCCAGACCGGGCTCTTCGACGCTCAGGGCATCCGCCACTACCCGCAGGGCGGGGCGAAGCCCGAGCTCGGGGCGACGCACTTCGCCGACCACGCCAATGGCTATGGGGGGAGCGCGCTTCAAGGGATCCTCGAGGCGGCGGCCCTCTCGGGCAATGCGAGTCTCGCTTCGAAAGGACTGGCGCTCCTCGACCAGCAGACAGCCCTCTACCGCAACTCCGAGCCGCGGGGCGCGCAAACCTGGGAGGTGCCCCTGCACACGCCCGACATCCTCGCCTCGGCCTACATGCTCAAGTGCTATGTCCTCGGTTACGAGCTGACCGGGAACGAAAGTTACCTGGAGGAGGCCCGGTACTGGGCGTGGACGGGAGTGCCCTTCATCTACCTCGAGCCGTGGAGCAAGGGAGAGGTTTCGCGCTATGCGACCATCCCCGTTTTCGGCGCCACCAATTACGTGGCGCCGGTGTGGATCGGGCTTCCCGTCCAGTGGTGCGGCCTGGTCTACCGCTCCTGGCTCCACCGGCTGGCGATTCACGATCCGGGAGGGCCCTGGGAGACCCTGGCGCGCGGCATCACCGTCTGCGGCCTCCAGATGTCCTGGCCCGAGAGCGACGCCGCCCGTCTCGGGCTTCTCCCCGATGTCTTCGATCTGCGGGGGCAGAGCCGCGGCGGACCCGCGATCAATCCCGGGACGGTTCAAGGAAGCCTCGCCGAGGCCTTCGGCGCGGGGAGCCTGTACGGCTTCCAGAGGGCGAAGGATCTCGGCTGGCTCATCAGCGCGCCGGGAGCGATCGAGGAATTCGAGGCGACGCCGTCGCGGGTCCGCTTCGCCATCAAAGGTTGGGGGCCGGACGCGTACCGGGTGCTCCTGGCCCGCGTCGCGTCGCAGCCCGCGGAGATACTCTGGAGGCGCGCGGCCTCCGACGAGCCCTTTGCTCCCGCGACGTTC
>DASYRE010000021.1 GCA_036004685.1 Candidatus Polarisedimenticolia bacterium
GACCGCACCTGAATCTTCGGAAATTTCTTCGCCAGCACCATCGTGATCGCCGACGTCAACGTCGTCTTCCCGTGATCCACGTGTCCAATCGTCCCCACGTTCACGTGCGGCTTCGAACGATCAAACTTTTCCTTGGACATCGCGTCCTCCGTCTCGGTCCGTGCCCGGCTTGCTGGAAAGGGTTGGAGCCCACGACCGGGATTGAACCGGTGACCCCGTCCTTACCAAGGACGTGCTCTACCACTGAGCCACGTGGGCGCCCCGGCGGAAAGCCCGGATGGAGCTTCCGATGGTTGAACCCGGCGCTGCCGCTGCGCGCCGAACGAGAATTCTTGGAGCGGGAAACGGGATTCGAACCCGCGACCCTCAGCTTGGAAGGCTGACGCTCTAGCCACTGAGCTACTCCCGCCCGATTTTTTCCGCAGATTGAACTCGACGAGTTTCCCGCGGGGATTCCCCCCATCCTCCGGATGGGCGGGGATGGTGGGGAGAGGAGGATTCGAACCTCCGAAGCACTACGGCGGCAGATTTACAGTCTGCTCCCTTTGACCGCTCGGGAATCTCCCCCAATCGTCTTCGACGCGTGAAGGGGCGCGCCCCGGTTCCAAGGCTTCGTCCCCGGATCCTTCGGCCCGCCCGCTGTCTCACCTGGAGCTGGCGAAGGGATTTGAACCCCCGACCGGCTGATTACAAATCAGCTGCTCTACCAAGCTGAGCTACGCCAGCTTTAGCAAACCCGTAATGCTAACAAAGCGAGTACTTAGATGCAATAGTAATTTGGAAATTGTTTTAAGCTCCGGCGCCCCGGGAGCCCCGCTGGCGGACCACCTCGAAGAGGGTGACTCCCGCCGCCACCGACACGTTCAAGGAGTCCACCCCGCTGGAGAGGGGGATTCCGACCAGGACGTCGCAGTGCTCGCGCACCAGCCGGCGGATCCCCTTCCCCTCCCCTCCGAGCACGAGCGCCACCGGCAGGGAGTAGTCGAATTCAGTCCATAGCGTCCGGGCCCCCTGGTCCAGGCCGACCACCCAAATCCCCCGTTCCTTCAGT
This sequence comes from Candidatus Polarisedimenticolia bacterium, assembly GCA_036004685.1. Classification (NCBI taxonomy): domain Bacteria; kingdom Pseudomonadati; phylum Acidobacteriota; class Candidatus Polarisedimenticolia; species Candidatus Polarisedimenticolia bacterium. The sequence continues at coordinate 1,052 of DASYRE010000021.1, forward strand.
TTTTCCATGAGCGAGACCAGGTTCCCGGCGACCGCGAGCCGGACTCGATCCGCCTGCCCTGCCGCGGACTTGGCCGCGGCGGGAGTCAGACCGGCGGAGCCGTGCGGCGGCAGGAACACCCCGTCGACGCGCGCCGCGGCGGCGGACCGCAGGATGGCCCCCAGGTTCCTGGGGTCTTCGACCTGATCCAGGATAAGGAAGAAGGGGCGCGTCCCCGCCGTGGCGAGGATCTCCTCCACGCTCACCGGCCCCGACCCCGAAACCCGCGCCACCACCCCCTGGTGGACCCCGCCTCCGGCGAGGCGGTCGAGCGACTCCCTCGGGACCCGCTGTACAGGGATCTTCTTCCGGGAGGCCAGGGAGAGAATCTCGCGGACCTTGCGGTCCTGTCTGCCCACCGACACGTGAATCTGCTCCACCCGGCGGCGGCCGCCGCGCAGCGTCTCCATCACCGGATGCACCCCGTAAAGCGTCTCAATCTTCGCGCTTTTCATCCTTTTCAAGCCTTCTCGAAAATTTGCAGGACCCTCTGGCAGCGCTCCCGGCATCCCGGGACGACGATCGGCAGCTTCAGATCCGCTCCCTCTTCGATCAAGGGGACGATTCTCGCGAGCTCCGGACCGGAAGGCAACCCGGTCAAGGCAAGTCGAAGCGGGTGGTACAGGCTTCGTCCCCGAGCGCCGGTCCGCCGTCCCACCTCGGAGGCCGTCCGGGTGTATTCCTCCCGGGAGAGTCTCGCGCCCGGAGGCAGCCGATCGAGGAATTCGCGAATGACCCGCCGGGCCGACTCCTCCTGAAGCTCCTGGGCCGGCTCGCCGCTCGTCAAGGTGGCCTCGGGCGCGAATCTCGCGAGGACTTTCACGGCGTCCGCGGAATCGATTTGATCCAGGCGGCTGATGGACTCCCGGATCAGCTCAAGGACCGCTTCCGCCCAGCGCTCCTCCCGGGCCCCGGGGCCGTCCGGCAGCAGCCCGATCTCTCGCAGCCGGGGAAGCGCCAGGTCCACGAGGCGAGGCAGGTCCATCCGGCGAAGATGCTGGTTCCCCAGGTGGTCCAGCTTGGCACGGTCGAAGACCGCGGCGGCTTTCGAGATCCGGGAAAGATCGAATCTCTCGATTAGATCGGGCGGCTCCAGGACCTCGACGCCGTCCGCCGCGGACCATCCAAGCAGCGCCAGACAGTTGATCACCGACGCCGGAGGGTACCCCTGCTCCGCGAATTGTCGCAGCGACGTGTCCTCGTTCCTCTTGCTCAGCGGAGCGCGGTCCTCGCCGAGCACCAGGGGAAGATGGGCGAACCGCGGCGTCTGGGTCCCCAGCGCCCGGTACAGGAGAACCTGCCGGACCGTATTCGAGAGGTGATCCTCACCCCGGATCACGTCGGTGATCTTCATGCCGATGTCGTCCACCACGACCGCGAAATTGTAGGTGGGCCAGCCGTCGCTCCGGAAGATGACGGGATCGCCGATCGATTGCGAGTCGACGCGCACCACTCCCCGGATGCGGTCCTCGAAGATCACCGGAGCATCGCCCACCCTGAAACGCTGGGCCGCTCGCTCCCCGGCCTCGACCCTGCGGCGCGACTCGGCCGAGGGAATCGAGCGGCAGCGGCCCGGGTAGCGCGGCATTCTCCCCGCTTCCCGGTCGGCCTGCCGATCCGACTCCAGCCGCTCGGCGCTGCAGAAACAGGGATAGGCGAGCCCAGCGCGCGCCAGCTCCTCGAGCGCCTCACGATACATCCCCTTCGCATGCCTCTCGGATTGGCGGTAGGGGCCGCGAGGCCCCTCGTCGATCCCCTCGTCCCAGTCGAGGCCCAGCCACTTCAGCTCCCGCACGATCCCCGCTTCGAACTCGGGCCTGGACCTCTCCCGGTCGGTGTCCTCGATCCGCAGGACGAACTTCCCTCGCTCGTGCCGGGTGAACAGCCAGTTGAAGATCGCCGTTCGGGCGTTTCCGACGTGCAGAAGTCCCGTCGGCGAGGGCGCAAACCGGGTCCGGACGCTCACCTTCCCGGCCCTTCGCTCTGCCGGAACAGCAGCGCCACAGCCTGCGCCGCGACTCCTTCCCGCCGGCCCGCGAAGCCGAGGCCCTCTCCGCGCTTTCCCTTCACGCCGATGCGCGCCGCGTCGCATCCGAGCGCTTCCGCGATCCGCTCGCGCATGAGGGAGGCGTGCGGCGCTATCTTCGGCTCCTCGAGCACCACGATCACATCGAGATTGCCCAGGGCGAATCCCGCCTGCCGCACCTTCCTGCCGGCCTGCGCGAGAAGATCAAGGCTGCTCGCGTCCTTCAGGGCCGCATCCGTGTCGGGAAATGTCTGTCCGATGTCGCTCAGGCCGGCGGCTCCCAGCAGCGCGTCGGTGGCGGCGTGACAGATCAGGTCTCCATCCGAATGTCCGGCCGGTCCCGCCGGATGCGCGATCTCGACCCCCCCGAGGATCAGCTTGCGTCCCGGGACGAGAGGGTGGACGTCATAGCCGATCCCGACGCGCCACCCCCCCGGCGCGGAGGTTCCCGGCCTCGAAAGCATCGCTTCCGCCCGCCGGAAGTCCTCCGGCGTCGTGATTTTCAGGTTCTCTCCAAGCCCTTCGACCCGCGCCAAGGGGTGCCCCAGCCGCTCCACCAGCTCCGCCTCGTCGGTCCCCTCGAACCCCTCCCGATCCGCCCGGTCGAGGGCGGCTTCGAGGACCTCCCTGCGAAAGCCCTGCGGGGTCTGGGACAACGCGTAGTCGTCCCGGCGAACCGTCTGGATCGCGCCGTCCGGCGGCTCGATCCTCTTGAGCGTCTCGCGCACCGGAACGAGCGGCACGGCCGCCCCCCGGCGCTTGGCCGCGGCGAGGACTCTGCGAATCAGATCGGGCGTCACGAACGGGCGAACGCCGTCGTGGACCAAAACCAAATCGGCTCGTGTCGCGGCGAGCCCCTTCCGCGTCGAGGCCTGCCGCGTCTCCCCGCCGCGGACGAAATCGACCGGGCTCCCCTCCGGAACCCAGGCCGACAACCGCACCCGGGCTTCTTCGGGCTCAGGAACCACGAGGAAGATCTGGTGGATCTCCCGGCAGAGGAGGAAAGGCTGGAACGCTCGGGCCAGCAGCGGAACTCCGTCCAAGCAGCGGAACTGCTTGGGGGGGCCCGAACCGGCCCTCACCCCTTTGCCGGCGGCCACGAGGATGGCCGCCGCCGAAAGGGAAGAAGAGCCTTCTCCTGACATTGTCATCCGACCTGATGCGACCGGGAGGCAAGGGGGAGCGCTGGCAAGGCGTCCCTACACCGAGAGGATCTCTTTCTCCTTGTGCTGGATCAGCTCGTCGATCTGCTTGACGCAACGATCGGTCAGCTGCTGGATTTGCTCCAGGGCCCTTTTCTCCTCGTCCTCGGAGACGGTCTTCTCCTTGAGCAGGGTCTTCAGATGGTCATTCGCCTCCCGCCGATGCTGCCGAATGATCGTCTTTCCCTCTTCTCCCACCTGGTGCACCTTCTTGGCCAGCTGTTTCCGGCGCTCCTCGGTGAGGGGAGGAATGGGGAGGCGGACGATTTTGCCGTCGTTCGCCGGGGTCAGACCCAAGTCCGATCGAAGAATCGCCTTTTCGATTTCCGGGAGAGCCTTGGGATCCCATGGCTGGATGGTGATCTGGGTCGGGTCCGGGACCCCGAGCGTCGCGACTTGGTTCAAGGGCGTCGGCGCGCCGTAGTACTCCACCATGATCCCGTCCAGGATGGCCAGCGATGCCCGGCCGGTCCGAATGGAAGCCAGGTCGCGCCGGGTCGCCTCGACCGCCCCCTTCATCTTCTTTTCCGCCGTTGCGTGAACGTCTTTGAGCATCTTCGCCTCGCAGGAACGTCCGCTAGCCGCGAACCAGCGAACCGATCTTCTCCCCCAGAATGACCCGGCGGATGTTCCCCCGGATGTTCGAGTTAAAGACGATGATGGGAAGCTGGTTGTCCATGCACAGGGAGATCGCCGTGGAGTCCATCACCTGGAGACCTTTTTGCAGCACCTGCAGGTAGGTGATCTCCTCGAACCGCGTCGCGTCGGGGACCTTCTCGGGATCGGAGCTGTAAATGCCGTCGACGCGCGTCGCCTTCAGGATGATCTCAGCCCGGATCTCCATGGCTCGCAACGCGGCCGCCGTGTCGGTCGTGAAGTACGGGTTCCCCGTTCCCGCAGCGATGATGACGACTCTCCCCTTCTCCAGGTGACGCAGGGCGCGGCGGCGCAGGTAGGGTTCGGCCACCTGCCGCACCTCGAGCGCCGAGAGCACGCGGGTGTGCGCCCCGAGCCTCTCCAGACGATCCTGCAGCGCCAGACTGTTGATCAGCGTGGCGAGCATTCCCATGTGGTCGGCGGTCACCCGGTCCATCCCCGTGGACGCGCCCGCGGACAGACCGCGGAAGATGTTCCCGCCGCCGATGACGCAGGCGACCTGGACCCCCAGGTCGCGAATCTCCCGAATCTCCTCGGCGATGCGCACGACGACCGTGGGATCGATCCCGAAGCCTTGCGCCCCCATGAGGGATTCTCCGCTCAGCTTCAGCAGCACGCGACGGTATTGGGGAGTTTCGGTCTGCGCTTCGGGCATGGGCGGGCTTCCCCCTGCCGGACTTCAGGCCTGCTCGGCCGGAACCGCCGGGCGGGCCGTTTCGGAGGACAGCGCCTCTCCGAGAGCGTAGCGGACGAACCGGCGAACCCGGATGTTCTCTCCGGTCTTGGCCATCATCCCCGTCATGTAGTCCTTCACCGACTGGTTCGGATCCCGGACGTAGGGCTGTTCCATCAGGCAGGTGTCCTGATAGAACTTGGAGACCTTTCCTTCGACGATCTTCGGCAGCGCCGCCTCCGGGCGGCCGGAACCACGCGCCTGGGCTCCGTAGATCTCGCGCTCCGCGGCCAACACCGATTCGGGAACCTCCTCGCGGGAGACGTAGCGGGGCTGGGAGGCCGCGATGTGCATCGCGAGATTCTTCACCATTTCCTGGAACTCCGCGGTGCGGGCCACGAAATCGGTTTCGCAATTCACTTCCAGCATGACGCCGACGCGGCCGCCCGGATGGATGTAGCAGCTCACGATGCCTTCGGAAGTGGTTCGTCCCGACCGCTTTGCCGCCCCGGCAAGACCGCGTTTCCGCAAAATCTGGAGCGCCTGATCGGAGTCGCCCTGCGCCTCGGCGAGAGCGCCTTTGCACTCCATGATGCCGGCACCGGTGCGCTCCCGGAGGCTTCTGACCATTTCCGCGGTAATCTCCATCTCTCCTCCTGGATCGATTGGCACTCAAGTCGAGCCGCTGCCGCGCGGCGCGGGCGCGAAACGGTGCCTCGCACCCGGTGGCGTCGGCAGGGGTTCCTTCCGGCCGGGGTTGGGGCCTATTCTGAACCGGAGCCGGCGCGCTGGGAAGCTGCGGCCTTGGTCTCGGAAGGGTTTTCCTCATCCGGCTCTTCGGCGGCCGGGGAAGCGGACCGGCGAATCCGCGGAGCGCCCGAGGCAGTGCGGGCCTTCACCGCCCCGCGCGCTTTCTTCGGCGCGAGCGCGTCGGGGCCTCCGGCGGGAACCCCTTCCTCCTCCGCTTCGGCCAGCTCCGCCTCCAGCTTCTCGGCGACGCCCGCCTCGAAAGACTCGGCCGGCAGATCCTCCATCCCCTCGCCCTGCTTCATGCGCAGATTCCCTCCCTCCAGGAGGGCATCGGCCACGCGCGAGGTGAAGAGTCGAATCGCCCGGATGGCGTCGTCGTTGCCCGGAATCGGATAGTCGATCTCCTCCGGGTCACAATTGGTGTCGACGATGGCGATGACGGGGATCCCCAGCTTCCGCGCCTCCGAGACCGCGATCTGCTCCTTCTTCGGGTCCACGATGAAGAGGGCCTCCGGAAGACGATCGAGACGCTTGATCCCCGAAAGCACCCGATCGAGCTTGGCTTTCTCGCGCAGAAGCTGCGCGAACTCCTTCTTCGTGTACCCGACCGCCTCTCCGGTGGCGGTCATCTCCTCCAGCTTGCGGAGGCGATCGATGCGCCGCTTGATCGTCTTGAAGTTGGTGAGGATCCCGCCGAGCCAGCGCTGATTGACGAAATGCATCCCGCAGCGCGCGGTTTCCTCGGCGATGGCGTCCTGCGCCTGGCGCTTCGTGCCCACGAAGAGAACCTGCTTCCCCTCGGCGCCGAGGCGCGTGACGAACCCGATGGCCTCCTGAAACTGACGGAGCGTCTTCTGGAGGTTGATGATGTAGATCCCGTTTCGTTTACCGAAGATGTACTCCCTCATCTTCGGATTCCAGCGCTTGGTCTGGTGCCCGAAGTGGACACCGGCCTCCAGGAGCTCCTTCATGGAAACCGAAATCAAACCCAGCTCCTTTCTTAGGAATTGAGACGGTCGGTGAACATCCCCGACCCTCGCTACCGCTTGGAGAACTGGAAGCGGGCGCGGGCGCCGCGCTGTCCATACTTCTTCCGTTCCTTGATTCGCGAATCTCGGGTCAGAAATCCCGCTTCCTTGAGCTTCGAGCGCAGCTCTCGGTTGTAATCCACCAGCGCTCGCGACAGGCCGTGCCGGATCGCTCCTGCCTGGCCCGCCATGCCGCCTCCGTCGATGCGGACGTGGATGTCGAACTTGTTCGTGGTCTCGGTGATCAGCAGGGGCTGCCGGATGATGAGCTTGAGACTCTCGCGCTTGAAATACTGCTCGAGGGGACGATTGTTGACCTGGATGTTGCCCGCGCCGGGCCGCAGGAAAACTCTGGCGGTGGCATGCTTGCGCCGGCCCGTTCCGTAGTATTGGATTGCTGTCACGACTCCTCCGCGACTTTCTTCAGCTCGGCTGAACCGGCTCGGGCTTCTGAGCCTGATGGGGATGGTCCGGGCCCGCGTAGACCTTCAGCTTCGTCCGGAGCTTTCTCCCCAGACGGTTCTTCGGCAGCATGCCGTGGACGGCGAGCTCCACGATCCTTTCGGGCTTCTCCGCCAGGAGCTTCCCGGCGCTCACCTGCTTGAGCCCTCCCGGATATCCCGTGTGCCAGCGGTACATCTTGCGCTCGAGCTTGCGTCCGGTCAGGCGGACTTTGTCGGCATTGACCACGACGACGAAGTCGCCCGTGTCCACCGACGGGGACCACGTCGGACGGTGCTTGCCCATCAGGCGGGACGCGACGTAGGTGGAGAGCCTCCCCAACGTCTGGCCTTCGGCGTTCACCAGCAGCCACTGGCGGCTGAGCTTCTCCTTGATGGGCACGTAAGTCCGCATCAACTCCCTCCGGGTCCTCCGCGGGGCCCTTTCCGGTGCCGCGGCTTGTTCGCAGAAACGCAATTTTTACAACAACCTCGGGGGCCTGTCAAGCTCATTTTTCAGGCGCTTTTCCCGGCCAGAAGGTGCAGGACCGCTTTTTGGGCGTGCAGCCGGTTCTCGGCCTGTTGAAATATCGCCGAGGTAGGGGCGTCGGCGACGGCATCGGTCACTTCCCATCCCCGGTGCGCCGGCAGACAGTGGAGGAAAACGGCTCCCGGGGCTGCCTGGGACATCAGCGCTTCGTTCACTTGATAGGCCTTGAAGATCTTCGCCCGGCTCTCGGTCTCCGCCTCCTGTCCCATGCTGGCCCAGACGTCCGTGTACACGGCCCCCGCGCCCCGGACCCCCTCGACGGGGTCGCTCACCATCCGGACCTTCGCCCCCGTCCGGCCCGCATCCGACAGCGCCAGCTCGACGACCTCCTTGGAGGGCTCGTAACCCGGCGGCGTGGCGACGGTGATCGACGAACCCGCCTTCGCCGCGGCGAACATCAACGAATGGCAGACGTTGTTGCCGTCTCCGACGTAGGTCAGTCGCAGCGCTCGGAGGTTCCCCGTGAGCTCGCGCAGCGTCTGGAAATCGGCCAGCGCCTGACAGGGGTGGGAATAGTCGCTCAGGGCGTTGATGACCGGGATCTTGGCGTGGCGCGCCAGCTGGACAATCGAGTCGTGCTTGAACGTCCTGGCCATGATGGCGTCCACCCAGCGCTCGAGGTTTCTGGCCACGTCGGGGATCGACTCCCGGGCCCCGAGCTGGATGTCGGCCGGCGCCAGGTAGATCCCATGACCGCCCATCTGGGTCATTCCCGTTTCGAACGTCACCCTGGTCCGCAGGGAGGGCTTCTCGAAGATCATGGCGAGCGTCTTCCCCTGCAGGGAATCGCGGAATCGCTCAGGATGCGCCTTCATCGCGTCGGCCAAATCGAGGATTCCGGTGAATTCCGAGGCCGAAAGATCGTGAATCGTCAGCAAATCCTTGGAGGAAAGCTTCATGAGTTTCTCCCTCGCCCTCGCGCGTCCGGAATGATCCGGGTTCCCGATTTCCCCGACAGGGCCTCCTTCACCTTCTCGACCGAAGTGATCACCACTTCCCGTCCCGTGGCCTCGACGAAGTCGGCAGCCGTCTCCATCTTGGGTCCCATGCTCCCGGCGGGAAACTGGCCGTCCCGGAGATGCCGGCGGACGTCGGAGACGGAGAGCCGGTCTACCGGCAGCTGGTCGGGACGTCCGAAGTTCAGATAAACGCGATCCACCGCCGTGAGAATCACGAAAAGATCCGCCTTCAGCTCGGTGGCGAGCAGTCCGGCCGTCCGATCCTTGTCGATCACCGCCTCCACCCCCCGCAGGACCCCGCGCTCGTCGCGGTAAACGGGCACGCCGCCCCCTCCGCCGGCGATGACGATGCAGCCCCTTTTCAGGGCGTCGGCGATGGCCCCGAGGCAGAGCACCTCCCGCGGCCTGGGAGACGGGACGAGCTTCCGGTATCCCCTTCCCGAGTCCTCCACCATCAGCCACCCCTGGCGCTTGGCGAGGTACTCAGCGCGGTAGCGCGTATAGAAGGGCCCGATCGGCTTGCTCGGCTTCCGGAAGCCCGGATCGGAGCGCTCGACGACCACCTGGCTGATCAGCGAGACGACTTCCCGGCGCGTCCCCCGCGCGCGCAGACGATTCACCAGGGACCGTTCCAGGAGATAACCGATGCTCCCCTGGGACTGAGCCACGCACAGATCGAGCGAAACCGGCGGCACCTTCGTCACCGCCTCCTCGACCTGGATGAGGATCGTTCCGACCTGGGGGCCGTTCCCGTGGACGAGAAGGAGTTCGTCTCGTTCTCCGACGAGGGCGACGAGCCGGCGGGCCAGTCTTTCCGAATTCTCGATCTGCTCGGTCTGCGTCCCCTCTTCCCCGCGGCGGATCAGGGCGTTGCCGCCGAACGCCACGACCACCCGCCGGCGCTTCGCCACGCTCAGAAGCGGGAGAGAACGTCGTCCAGGTCGGGTTTGCCGATTTCCTGGAGGTCATAGGTGACCCGGAGCGCCGGCTTGGAAATCGGGATCGTCCGGCGCAGATCGATCGGCGTGGCGATGATGACCAAATCGCAGTCCGCGGCGTCGATCGTCGCGCGCAAGTCGTTCATCTGCGACTCGCCGTAGCCGACGGCCGGCAGCAGCGTGCCGATCTCCGGGTACTGGGCAAACGTCTGGCGGATGCTGCCGACGGCGAAGGGGCGGGGATCGACGAGCTGCGCCGCGCCGAACTTCCAGGCCGCGGCGACCCCGGCTCCGTACTTCATTTCGCCGTGCGTGAGCGTCGGGCCGTCCTCCACGACGAGCACCCGTTTTCCGGCGATCGCCGAGGAGTCCTCGACCGTCAGCGGCGAGGCCGCCTCGATCACCACGGCGCGGGGATTCACTTGGCGGATGTTCTCCCGCACCCGGGCCACCCCCTCGGGCGAGGCGGCGTCGATCTTGTTGATGACGACGCACCCGGCCCTGAAGAGGTTCGTGGTCCCGGGATGGTAGGTCATCTCGTGGCCGGGACGCAGGGGATCGGCCACGACGATCTCGAGGTTCGCCTGAAAGAAGGGAAGGTCGTTGTTTCCCCCGTCCCAGACGATGACGTCCGCCTCCTTTTCCGCCTGCCGCAGGATCTCCTCGTAATCCACGCCCGCGTAGATGATGGTGCCGCTCTTGATGTGCGGCTCGTATTCCTCGCGCTCCTCGATCGTGCAGCGGTGCAGGTCGAGGTCGGCCAGGGTCGCGAAGCGCTGCACCCGCTGCTTCTCGAGGTCGCCGTAGGGCATCGGGTGTCGGACGGCCACGACCCTCCGCCCCTTCGCCGAGAGCTTCTTGCACACCAGCCGGGTCGTCTGGCTCTTGCCGCTTCCGGTCCGCACGGCGCACACGGAGATCACGGGGACCCGGGACGGCAGCATGGTGGAGTCGGCCCCTAGCATCCGAAAATCGGCCCCCGCCGCGAGCACCCGGGAGGCCCGCAGCATCACGTACTGATGGCTGACGTCGGAATAGGCGAACACCACGTCGTCCACCTTCAGCTCCCGGATCTTCTCCTCCAGGTCCGACTCGGCGAAGATGGGGATGCCTTGAGGATAGCGGGCTCCCGCCAGCCCGGCGGGGTATTTCCGGCCGGCGATGTTCGGAATCTGCGTGGCCGTGAAGCCCACGACTTCGACGTCCTCGCGCGTCCGGAAGGCGACGTTGAAATTGTGAAAGTCCCTTCCGGCGGCCCCCATGATCAGGACCCTGCGAGCGCTCATGAACTCACCTCTGCATGAATTGAAACGAAGCGATCCGCTCCGGCCGGAGTCACTGGCTGCCCGACCGGACGGCGGCCGCCCGAGCGGTCGGCATGAACGTTCGTCGCCGGGCCGCGCGCGGCGGCGACGGGAAGCCGGGTGAGCACTTTCTCCCGGGCGCGATCGGCGTCAGTACTTGAGACCGAGGGGATTGCCGGAAACGACCGGCGGAAGGCGGGCGTTGTCCAGCCACCAGAAAGGGAGCGAATCGATCGCTCCGTCCCCATACAGCCTGCGGGGCCTCCGGAGGCGCTCAGCGCGGCCCTGGAGTAGCGCGGAGTATACACCAACGATTCGACTTGTCAATTTTCGCCGGGGGCGATCTGCAGGTCGCGGAGCTTGCTGAGCAGGGTCTTGTAGGAGATCTGGAGAAGGGTGGCGGCGCGCGTCTTGTTGCCGCCGGCTTCATCCAGTGCCAGGCGGATCTTCTCCTTCTCGGCGAGGCAGGCGGCCCGGGCGGCGACCTCGGCGAGCGACCCCTCCAGCCCGACCAGCTCCCCCATCCGCGGCCCGTCTTCCACCGGAGCGGGCCCTGCCAGGCTCAAGTGCGACGCCCGGATCTCGTCTCCCTCGCAGAGGATCACGGCCCGTTCCAGGGCGTTTTGCAGCTCCCGGATGTTCCCCGGCCACGGGTACCGGTTGAGGACCTCCATCGCCTCCTCGGAGACCCGCACCGGGACGCGCCGCTTGGAATCGGCCGAGAACCGCCGGGCGAAATGGGAGGCGAGGATCGGGACGTCCCCCGGACGCTCCCGGAGCGGCGGGATCGTCACCGGGAAGACCGACAGCCGGAAATAGAGATCCTGGCGGAACGTCCGCCCCTCGACAAGCCGCTTGAGATCCCGGTTCGTGGCGGCCACCAGGCGGAGATCCACCGATCGCGTGTCCGTCCCCCCCACCCGCTCGAATTGCCGCGCTTCGATGACCCGCAGGATCTTTCCCTGGAGCGCCGGGGAGAGATCCCCGATTTCGTCCAGGAAGAGCGTGCCGCCGTCGGCCATCTCGATCTTCCCTTTGCGCGCCGCGCCCGCCCCCGTGTAGGCCCCCTTCTCGTGGCCGAACAGCTCGTTCTCGAGCAGCGTCTCCGGAATCGCCGCGCAGTTGATGGCGAAGAAAGGCCCGGGCCGGCGGGGGCTGAGGTGGTGCAGCGCCCGGGCGAAAAGCTCTTTCCCGGTCCCCGATTCCCCGGTGAGCAGGACGGTCGCGTCGGTCGCGGCCACTTTCCCGAGCTGCGCGAGGGCTTCGCGGATGGCGGAGCTTTCGCCGACGATGCGCGGGAATTCGAGCTCCTCGGCGAAGCGCTCCCGCAGGAACGAATTCTCGACCGACAGATGGCGATGCTCCAGGGCGCGCCGGATGAGGGCGAGGAGATGATCGGCGTCGACCGGCTTCTCGAGGAAATCGTAGGCCCCTTCCTTCATCGCCGCCACGGCGTCCTGGATGGTGCCGAAGGCGGTCATGACGATGACTGGCAGAGAGGCGTCGGAGGAGCGGGATTCCCGCAGGAGCTTGAGTCCGTCGGCGTGCGGGAGTCGCAGATCGGTCAGGACGAGAAGGAACCTCTCGCGCCCCAGTCTCTCCAGGGCCGCCGCGCCGTCGGAGCAGGCCTCCACCTCGTACCCTTCGTCCTCGAGCGTCTTCTGGAGGACGTTCCGGAGGCCTTCCTTGTCTTCCACCAGGAGAATCCGGCTCTTCAGCGCGGCAACGGTCGAGGCCGGCGGAAAACTGGGCTCGGGCGAGCTCATTCCGGATTGCTTTCCAGGAAGCTCGCCAACTCCTGGCGCGCCGCTTCGAGCTCCTGGGCGGTCTTGCGGATCTCGTCATCGACCCTGGACATGCGTTCGGGGCCCGACAGGCCGTCCTCCTCGGCCTTCTCCGCCTCCCCCTCGACGACGCGCGGCACGTACGGATTAGCGATCGAAAGGCGCTTTTGCTGCAGGCTCTTCAATCTCCCCTCGAGATCCAGGATGCGCTGCTGCATTCCCGCCATCTTCTCCTGCCGCCAGCGCGCCCTCTCCTGCTTGTCGTGAAGGCTTTTCAGGGGATCCTCGGACGGCGGGGCGGGCGCCGGGCGCGGCGCGCTCGCGGCGGCTCCGGAATGGAACTTCTTCAGGTCTTCGTCGGTGAAGGCGAGCGGCTTCTCGGCGGGCTTTTTCCCTCCCCCCTTCCCTTTCGCGGCCGCCGGGCGCGTCGCGGGCCGACGGGCGGGATGGGACGGGGCCGTCTGCTTCGTCGCGGATGTCTTTTCAGCCTTCTCCTCTTTTTCGGCCTCGGGCATGGATCGGGTGGCCGCGGGAAGCCCGGTCAGGAGCAGGCTCATCGAAAGGATCATCACGGGGGTGATGAAGCGGGGCGGTTTCGCCATGGGACCCTCGTTTCCAAAAGAAAGCCCGGGAAGGAGACTCCTCCCCGGGCTAATTTAGTGTCCCGGAAGGCCTGGGGCAAGCCTTACATGTCATTCTCCCAGCTCGTCGGAATGACCCGGGGAAGCTTCAGGGACGGGGGCGGCCAGCACTTGTCCTTCAGGCAGGTGTCGAACCAGATGTCGGGCGTGCCCGCCGGTCCGCCGCCCGCCTCGACGATCCCCTGTTTGGTGATGATACTGCCGAAGAACATTCCGTTCCCTTTGGCGTTCCAGTAGCCACTGTTATAGATGACCCCCGCCATGTGGACGGTGCCGTTCACGTTAGGGCCTTTCGCGGCGCGCCCGGCGGTGGCGGTGTTGATCTTGGCGAATGTGGGATGGGGCATCGCCGTCGGATCGGTGGTGGGGTAGGTCAGGTCGAGAAAAGTCTCGCCCGACTGCCAGCCGTCGGTCCCGTTGCTCTCGATGTAGGGCTCTCCGGGCGCGTACATGACGCGCGTGGGGGGCGAGTTCCCGAGTCCCTGGCTGGAGAGCGTGCCGGCGTTCATGAAGATGAAGCCGGCCGAGTTCCACCCCGAGGTGAAGGTCACGTCCGCCGTCAGGTTGTCGAAGATTCCGTCGGCGTTCGTATCCACCGGAGCCTGGCCGTTGCTCGTATCGAAGAAAAAGAGCCCGGTCTTCCCCAAGGTGGCGTCGTTGATGTTGATCAGGGGCGCGCTGGGATCGCCGTTGAGCTGGAAGTTCCCGCCCGAAACGTACTTGTAATAATAGGCGTTCTTGAGCCCCGAAAGGGCAATCTGGCGCCAGAAGTTGTAGTCGAGATCGGGGCAAGGAATCGTCGAGAATCCCAGGTTCTGGAAAAGGTTGCTGTGATCGTTGTCGGTGCAGTTCGCATCGGAGGCGCTCGTGCACGAGAACCCGAAAGGTTGTTGGGCTTGATTCCCCAGAGGAGTCCCGGAGCCGTCGAGGATCTGCCCTCCCGCTTTCGATCCGAACCAGGGATCCTCGATCGAGTTGTCGTTGGCGTTGATGAACGAGGTCAGCTCCGCGGTGGTGATGTGGGCGTCGGGGAACCCGGGGGCGCCGGAATCGTCGTAGGGAAAGCCGCTGTCCATCTTGTTGTTCATGGAGGAGGTATTGAACTGGAAGTTGCTCGCGGCGTTGATGAAGCCCCAGTGGACGGCGAGATCTCCCGAGGTGCTCAGGAAGTTGCACGAGGTGAGTGGTCCGAAATCGCCCGGATACGGGACCTCGGAGAGGACCGCTTTCGTGACTCTCTGCGCCACCTGGCGCTCCTGCGCCGAGCCGGGATACAGGAAGACGCCCGCGGTGACTTTCACCGTGGCGATGCCGAAGCGCACCTTCTGGCCGCTCAAGTCGATGATCGGCGGGCTGAACACCTCGATCCGCGTGATACGGGCCCGCTTGTTGGGGGAGGGATAATTCGGGAAGAGGGTGCCGTTGAGATCGTTCAGGAAGGTGGCCTGGGCGCCCCCGGCGGCGGCGTCGATCCGCAGGTCGGGCCCCTCGTCCCCGGCATGCGACTCCTCCCCGAGGAACGACATGGCGTTGCTGCCCCGGTAAGCCTTCTCGAAGAGGTCGTCCGTCCCGTCGCGGTAGATCGGCTTGGCGAGATCTCCGGCGATCCCCTTGACGTTCGCGGTCCCGGCGTTGGCGTCGTGATCGTACCAGCGGATGGCGCGGTTCACCTGGGCCGGAGTCGGCACCTTGTAGCCGGTGCCGGTCGGATCGTTGAACCAGTTCAGGACGGTCCGCGCCCCCGACTCGGCCACGAAGAGCGCCTGCTGCGCGTTCAGCTGGTTCTCGGCGATCTGGCTCTCCGTCTGGGCGAGCATGAGATAGGAAATCCCCAGAAGCGTCAGGATCACCATGATCAGGACGGCGATGAGCAGCGCCGATCCTCTCTCCCGGCCGCCCCCTGGCGGCGGGGAGATTTGGGCCGTTCGATGGGAACGCGCTGGGCTTCGCATGATCTCCCCCCTCACTGGGTCACGACGGAAAGGTCTTTGGCGATGACCTGGAAGGTGCAGCTTCCGCCGGTGCTGGTGCTGTCGTGGAAGCGGAACCGGATGGTGATCGTCTCGCCGGAGTTGCCGCTCGAGCTCACCAGCGAGTTGGTGAAATCGAGCTTCACCTCCAGCGGGCTGGTGCTGTCGTTGGCCTTGTCCAAGAACTGCGGGAACGAGAAGTTGGCCGAAGCGGGCGACGTGGCCGCCGGCGACCAGGTCTTGGTGGCCGGAGAGATGATCGACGGGTAGAAGAAAGCGTTGAGGGCCGGATTGAACCCCAGGGTGTTCGTCCAGGTCACGTCGATCCCGTCGATGAACAGATCCTTGGCGGCGTTGTTGATGATCTGCCAAGTGAGATCGCTCTTCTTGTCGCCGCCCGCCGTTCCCGTCGTCGGGCTGAGGTTGGGGTTCGCCGGCGAGATCTGGCAGGCCAGAACCGAGTCGACGATCAGCGTCTGGGTCCGGAAGTTGACGCAGCCGTTGCTGTTCTCCACCTCGATGTAGAGGGTGTAGGTCCCCGGAGGAGCCGTCGAGGCGTTCCAGCTCGGGAAGACGAAGGGATACGAAGTGGCCGTCTGGTCGTAGACGTCGGAGCCGCCGGTGATGCTGGGGATCCGGATCCGGGCGCGCACGTAGGTGTCGCCTCCGCCGCTCACCGAGAGGTTTAACGGCACCGATCCCGCCACGTGGGTCGCGTTGGGGGGAGAGAGCGACGGCGTTCCGTTGAACGTGCAGGTCGTCTCTTGGGGTGACGAGAAATATGAGAAGTTGGGGCAGGCGTCCGACGCCCGCACCATATAGTAATAGGTGTTGTTCTGGATGCGCAGGTAGTCCTTGTCGGACGTCGTGAGGTTGTGGACCAGCGTCACGGTCGGGGACTGGACAGGGCTGCCGGGCACGGGCGAGAAGGCGCCCGAGCTCGGCGGCATCCCGACGGTGCCGGCGGCGTAGACCACCTCGTAGCTGGTCACGGAGACGGTCCTGCTCTGGACGTCCACCATGACGGGGGCCCAGGTGATGGTCACCGTATTCTGGCTCGTCCGCCCGACGTTGATCCCGCTCGGGGACATCGGCGGGATGGTGGTGTCGGAGGAGCCGGCGATCGCCGGCGAGTAGGCGCCGATGTTGCCGCACAGATCGGCCGCCGCCACTTTGTAGTAGTAGGTCTGGCACTGCGAGATTCCAGTGTTGTCGGTGAACTGCAGGTTGCCCGGCGAGAGCGCCCCCTCGTTGGCGAGAGGAGTCCCGCCGGGAGTGAAGCCGCTGACGCTGCCTCTCCAGACCCGGTATCCCGCCAGGTCGCGGATCATGGGCGCGTCGGCGTCGGTGCAGCCGGTCGGCCCGGTGGCGTTCGTGGCCACCGCATCCCAATGGACCTCGATGTCCCCGTCGTGCGCCGGATGCGTGGCGCTCCCCTTCTGCGTCGCCCACCCCGAGGCGGGAGCCGCGGGCGTCGTGGTGTCGGTGATCGTTCCGCTGGAGGCTGACCCGGAGAACAGACCCACGTTGCCCGAGGAGTCCTTGGCCTGGACCTTGAAATACCAGGTGCTTCCCTGAGTGAAGTGCGCTGCGTCGCGCACGTAGGAATGCGTCACGAAGCTGACCACGCCGTTGTCGTAATGCGGGTACGGAGTGTTCGCGACGTACGGGGTGGCGGCGCTGGTCGCCCCGTAACCCACGTTGTAGCTGGTCACCAGCTCCGAGGCGGGGCGGCCCGTGTAGTTCACCAGCACGCCCTGGCAATGACCGCCGCACAGCGTGGGCGCCGGAGAGACCTGGCCGGGCGGGGTCGTGTCGGAGTCCTGCATGCCGCTGCGCCCCAGGTTCTCAGGCGTCACGTCGGAGGTCAGGTCGAACTTGCGGTAGTGGGCGGTGCTGCTCGTCGAGGCTTCCGCCGGATCGAGGTATTTCAGATCGGGATCGGGCGTCATCCCCACCAGGTCGACGACGATGCGGCGGATGCGGGAGCGGACCGCGATGTTTGGATCGCCGCCGCCGATGTCGTCGGAGGCGTCGGACGGCGTGTTGGGGCTGACCAGGTTGCCTTGGTCGTCGTAGTATTTGAAGGTCATCGACCTGATGTTGTCGGCGACCGGCTGCTTCACGAAGAACGAGGCCGCCGTCGGGTTGGCGCCGGAGCTGTAAGTCGTCATGTCGTTGTTCAGCGATACGCGGTACAGCGTGTAGGGCGGGTCGTCCTCGACCAGCGCGACGTTTCCCAGCCTCACGGGCTCGGCCGTCCCGTCCCGCGGCCCGACGCTGATGTTCGCGGATTGGTAAACGATCGTGGTGCGGGTCGGATTGTCGATGTCGGCGTTGAACGTCATGGTCGATCCGCCGGTCCAGCCGGATTTCGCCAGGACGTACGCCACGATCTCGTCGTTCCCCGTGCTGACGACGTTGTAGGCGCCCTTGATGCTCGCTTCGGGAGCCGTGCTGAGGGTCGCGTCCTCGAAGTCGAGATCGGCGCGCAGGACCACGGCCGTGTCGTACGCCGCTTCGATTTGCTCGTCATTGCGGCTCTTGCTGCCGTCGGGGTTGTAGTTGTAGCCCGCGTTCCGGAGGTCCGAGAGGACTCGATCGAAGGCCGCCCGGGTGTTCTGCTGCTGATCGGTGAAGTTCTGTCCCGCCTTGTAGGAGTTCTGGGCGGCGGTGTAGAGAATGAACGCCACGGCCGCCGCGATGGCGAAGATTGCCGAAGCGACGAGCATCTCGACGAGCGTGAAGCCGCCCTCTCCGGTTCGTTTCCTGCGATCGCTGCGAAGCATCCCGAGCCTCCTTCTGGTCCGGACCCGATGCCGGACCGCGCCTTTCTAGTATCGAATCGCCTGGAGCGAAACGCTCTTCGACCTGCCCAGCTCGTTCCAGGAGACGGTCACCCGCACCTGCAGCGCCTGGGAGTTGCCCATGTTCAAGGGCGAGGCGCCCCCCAGCGGGGTCACGTCGATGAACGCTTTGGCCTGCGGGCCGAGCTTGCTGCCGATCTCCGCCTGCCACTGGGTGGCGTTGTTGCCGGACGTGAAGGTATTGACCGACACCGAGGTGGAGCTGTCGGTCCCTCCGAAATAGGCGTAGGTGTCGGAATACGACTTCTGCTCGATCCGTTCCATGATCTCGTGACTGATGGCGGCGGCCGTCGTGGTGCTTTTGCCGGTCTTGACCTGCTTGCCACCCATGATGAACAGGGAGGCGATCGAGATCAGGACCGTGGCCAGCAACCCGAGCGCGAGGGTGACCTCGATCAGGCTGAATCCTCCCTCCCGCCGAGGCTCGGCGCCGCGTCCCAAGACCTCGCGTGGATCCGGCATGCGCATCGTCGTAGCTCCCCTCACGGCGTCACCTCGCTCTTCGCCGTGGTGATCCGCCCCACGGTGTTGAGATCGATCGTCCACTGGTGGGCCACCTGAGCGCTGACCATGTTCTTCAGGGCGATCGTGGCCGCCCCCGTCGTCACCGTCCCGTTCGTCGTGAAGGTGATGGTCGCGGGGTTGGCGGTCACAAATTGGACGGGAGAAGGCAGAACGATCGTCCGGAGCCTTCCCTTGGAATCGGTCCACGAGTAGCTGCCCGCGGCGGTGTCGATCGTCAGGCTGGTGGCCACACGCGTCGACACGGCCACCTGCCGGGCGGCGCGCAGCGCGTCGGTCAGCTCCAGGGTCGCCGACCGGACCTTGTAAGCCCGGTACGATTCGGCGAACGCCGGACCGACGAAGGTGATCATCAAAGCTGCCAGGGCGAGAACGGTCAGCATCTCCGTGATCGAGAAACCGCGCTCCCCTCTTGCGTCGCGCCTTACGGGATCGATTCTCTTTCGGCACATCGGCTGCTCCTTGCGTGGCGCGCTCGCGCCGGTTCCGATTCCTCGCCTTCCGAAGCCAGCAAGGGGGATGCCATGGAGCGTCGGGGGCTTGACGCGGCTAGATCTGCTCAGGCGGAAGGGGATCGAGGTGGGCCGTCCGGGATCTTCACGGCACGGGGTGAGGCACCGGCCCCTGAGGGCGTTACAAAACGTAACGGTTCAAGTGTTCCGCTTCCCATCGCCGGTCCGGGCGATGCGGATTTCCCAGACGCGACGTTAGGCGTTCTCCGCAGCCCGCGGGAGGGGAAGGCGAATCTGAAAGCGGGTGCCCCGCCCGACCTGGCTGGCCACGTCGACCGATCCGTCGTGGCTGACGATGGTCCTCTGGACCAGGGGAAGCCCCAGCCCGCTCCCCCCGGGGCGGGTCGTGAAGAAGGGGGTGAAGATGTGGGGGAGCACTTCGGGCGGTATTCCCGGGCCGTTGTCCGACAGCTCGATGCTAAGGTGATTCTCCTCCACCCTGCCGCGGATCGACACGCGGACTCCCTGGCCGTTCGCCGCCTGGGCGGCATTGCGGATCAGATTGTGAAAAGCCTGCTTGAGGAGGGGCTCGTCCCCCGGCACGGCCGGGAAATCTCCCTCGACGAGGACCCGAATCGGGCGCGTCCCCTGGACCTGCGACATCTCCCGCGCGAGATCTTCCAAGAGCCCTCTCAGATCCACCTCCGAGAGATTCAGCGGCGCCGGCCGCGCGAACTGGAGGAAATCCTCGACCACCTTCGAGATTCCCTGGACCTCTTTCAGGATCGAGGCGGCCAGCTCCCGCTCCTCCCCTTCCGAGCGCCGGCTGATGAGCCGGGCGTACCCCTGGATCGTGGCGAGCGAGTTGCGGAACTCATGCGCGATCCCGGCGGAGAGTTCGCCGAGCTGGGCGAGGTTTTCCTTGAGGGCGACCCGATCCCTCAGGCTGCGGATTTCGGTGAGATCGGAGAGCAGGCAGACGAGACCGCGGACCTCCCCGCCGCTCCCGTGAACCGGGGACAGTCCGACGCCGAGATGGATTTCTTTTCCGTCGGGCCGGGCATGCGGAACCATCTCCCGGCTGCGTGGCTGCCCGCGCCGAATCCCTTCGAGGAGGAGCTTCCCCAGCCCCTCCTCCGCGCCGAAGAGATCCGACGCCAGGCGCCCCGCCACGTCGGCCCGGCTCATCCCCAGAATCTGCAGCGCCGCCGGATTCACCAGGCGGATCCGTCCCTCGCGGTCGAGCGTCATCATGCCGCTGTTGAGACTCTCGGCGACGCTCTCCGCCGGAAAGTCGTCTTCGCGGGCCGCGCCGCGCGTTTCCTTCAGCCGGTGCAGCTCGAGCTCCTGTCCTTTGAGCTTCTCCAGCACCGCCTGAAAGGAGGCCACCAGAAAATCAGGCTCCGTCCCGGGGTCGCCGACGGATTGACGGTCGAGCGCTTCCGCCAGCCGTGCCTGGTCGGCGGTGGCCATCAGTTTTCGGTAAGGCGCGAGAATCCAACGGGCGAAGAAAAAGATCAGGACCGCCAGCAGGCTCAATCCGGCGGCCTGGATGGCGGAGAGAATCCGCACGCTGCGCTCCACCCTGGCGAGGTTCTCGGCCCGATCCTCCACCTTGATGATCCCGCTAAGCCGCCCGGCCGCGTCCAGCAGCGGGCGATAGCCGGTCATCGTCGCGTAGGCGATGCCGGCATCGGAACGGAGCGAGGAGAGCACCGTATTGCCGGTCTCCAGGTTCCTCCGTCCCGCCGGCCCGAGCGAGTCCCAGCCGGGATCGCGCATCCGAACCCTCCCGACCAGGGAGGAGACCAGGACCCTTCCGCCCGGGTCCAGCAGCTCCAGCGAGACGAGCCCGTGGGCCGTCGCGATCCGGGCGAACCGGCTCTGGCTGAACGGCGACCCGACGATCGCTTCGCGCTCCCGGGGGAGGCCCGATTCCCCGACCTTGAGGTCCGATTCCACCGTCTCCGCGGCCAGGCCGATCCTCTGGCGTACCTCTTCGAAGATCGCGTTGCGGCTCACGACCAGCAGGTGAAAGCTCACGTAGATGGCGATCGCCAGGAACAGGACCAGCAGCCCCAGGAAGGTCTTGATCTTTCCTTCGTAGGAATTCAGCCGGACCATCCCCTAGCCCCCGTATCCCGCGAGCGCGGCATACCATCGCAACAGCGCCGGACCGGCGGTGAGCGAGAGAAACGCGCCGACCGCCAGGAACGTCCCGAACGGCAGCGCCTGCTTCATCCCGTAGCGCGATAGGGCCACCCCCGAAAGTCCCCAGACCGAGCCCAGCACCGAGCCGATGAGGATCGTCAGCAGCAACAGCTTCCACCCCAGGAAGCCGCCGACCATCGCCAGCATCTTCACGTCGCCCATCCCCATCCCCTCGACGCGCTCTCCGGCGGGCTTGCGGAACTGCGCGAGGAGATAAGCCTCGCCGACCAGATACGGGATGGAGGCCCCCAGCAAGATTCCCAGCGCCCAGCTTCCCCAGGCCGGAGGTTCAAGGATTCCCCACGCGATTCCCTCGGTCCCTCCCAGGAGGGGGACGGCGGCGGAAAGAATGATTCCCGGGTAGGTGATCCGATCGGGAAGGATCTGGTGCTCGGCGTCGATGAAGGCCAGCGCGATCAAGGCCCAGGTGAAGGGAAGGTAGACCGCCAGGGGGACGGAGAGGCCGAACAGCAGGAACAGCCCGCCGGAGCAGAGCCCCGAGAGCAGCTCCACGAAGGGATAGCGCTGCGAGATCGGCGTCCGGCACGACCGGCATCGCCCTCGCAGCAGAAGAAACGAAAGCATGGGGACGTTGTCCGCCGCCCGGATGCGCGCGCCGCAGGCAGGGCATGCCGAAGGGGGGAAGACGATCGACGCGCGCCGGGGGACCCGGTGGATGACGACGTTGAGGAAGCTCCCGATGATCGAGCCCAGGAGGAAGAACGCCAGCGCCAGCCAAAGCTCCATCAGCGCGCCTGGAGAAGGAGGCGCGACTCCGAAGCGACGCTTCCCGTGCGGGGATCGTAGCGATAGTCCCGACCGTCGGGATCGAGCGGTAGCTCGCTGAGGAGCCCGGCGCGCACCAGGTCGGCCAGCCTCAACGGAAGCCCCCCCCGCCGCTGCCGGTAGCTGGCGACGCCGCTCTGCAGCGATTCCAGATCCAGGTCGATGCGCAGATCGTGCACGTGCAGCCAGCTCACCTGGCGGACGTAGTCCGAATCGGCCGTCTGGTAGATCTCGGACCAGTAGCGCAGCGAGGTCGCCCGGTCGCCGAGACGGTTGAACATCTCGGCATAGAACCGCTTGGCCACCGCGGGGGCGCCCGGTATCCGGACCACCTTTTGGAAGTAATCGCGGGCCCGCTGGGGGTCGTGCAGCGTGTTGTAGCAGAGAAACCCCGCCGAGAAGGCCAGGATCCACTCCTGCGGGTTCCTGGCGATCCCGTCGTCCAGAAGGCGCAGCGCCAGATCGTGCCTCCCGGCCTCCACCGACATGATCATCGATCCCACCAGGTAGGGATCGACGTAGTGAGGATCGAGCTCCTCGATGACGTGGCGGTAGATCTGCTCCAGGTAATCGTAGCGATCGGACGCCTGGTAGTTGGAGTAGTACTGGATCGACCAGAGGTAGATCATATCGGCCATGAGATTGCTGTAGCCGAAGGTCACCGCCTTGAGGTACTTGCCGCTCGGAAGGTACAGGAGATGCTGCCCGGGCGCCTGCTCCGAGCGCAGCGCCTCGACCTTCCGGGCCGAGACGCCCGTGAGGGCCGCGGCGAGCAGAAGGAGGAGGGTCAAGGCGAAGCGCGGCATCTTAGCTGAAGTCCCTTCTCTGGAAGATCCAGCAGGCGGCGATCAGCACCGCGGCTCCGTACCCGGCGAGGTAGATCGTCGCCCACAACGGCAGTTCCGGCGGCACCGGCATCCGGTGCACGACCTCTCCCTTGATGTTGAAGATCTCCAGGTTCGGAAGAACCAGGTACAGCCCCCGGCAGATCCATTTCCCGGCCGCGCCCGCGAGCCGATCGCGCAGCAGGTTGAGGCTCCAGGAAAGATGCCCGACGAGGTAGAGCGAGAACGCGAACAGAGTGCTGAGCATCGGCGTCGAGAACGACGAGAAGAAAATCGCGAGCGCCGTCACGAGGAGCAGCTCCAGGAAGATCATGTAGACCGCCAGCAGCAGCCGGGCGTCGCCGAATCCCTTGAGAAGGAGGATCAGGTAGAACCAGAAGGTCATCACTGCGGTGTTGACCAAGAGGGTCAGGGCCAGGCCGAAGTACTTCCCCAGGACGAACTGGTAGCGGTGGATCGGCTTGGAGACGATCGTGTAGATGGTCCGCCGATCGATTTCCTTGCTCACCAGCGACACGCCGATGATGATGGAAGTGAGGACTCCGAAGAGCGAGATCGACGCGAGGCCGAGGTCCTTGATGATTTTCTCCTCGCTGCCCACGGTCAGCAGGCTGAGAATCTGGGCGAACGCGATGAAGACCAGGGCGAAGACGAGGAGGAGGTAGAGGACGCGATCCCGAATCGCCTCGCGGAACGTGTTGGATGCGATCGCCCAAATCCGGGTCACCCCTTGATCTCCCTCAGGAAAAGGTCCTCGAGGCGCTCGCGGTGAGGGACGATTCCCTGCAGGCTCCCCCCTTCACGGAGGATCGCCGCCGCCAGGGCCTTCATCGCCTCCTCGTCCCGGGCGCGGACCAGCGTCTTGTCCCCGTCGCGGGAGATCACCGCGTCAATCCCGGGGAGGGTTCCCGGGGAGACTCCCGAGAAGGTGACTTCCCAGAAATCCACCCGATCGGCGAGCAGCTCGGAGACCTTGCCGACCGCCTTCAGATCCCCTTTGCTGAGAATCCCGACACGATCACAGATGAGCTCGGTATCGGAGAGGATGTGGGTGGAGAAGAAGATCGTCTTGCCCGCCTCCTTCAAGGAGAGGATCAGGTCGCGGACCTCCCGCCTTCCGACCGGATCCAGCCCCGACATCGGCTCGTCCAAGATGACCAGATCGGGATCGTTGATCAAGGCCTGCGCCAGGCCAATCCGCTGGAGCATGCCTTTCGAGAATTTTCTGAGCTGGCGATCGGCGCGGTTGGCGAGGCCGACGCGCGCCAGAAGCTCGCGGATCCGCGCCTCGCGCGCCGGGCGCGCCAGGCCGAACAGCCGGCCGTAGAAGTCGAGGAATTCCCGGGCGGTCAGGTAGTCGTAGAAATAGGGGTTCTCGGGAAGGAAGCCGATCCGGCTCTTCGATTGGACCTCGTCATGCTTGCGGCCGAAGATCCGGATCGAGCCGCCGTCCGGGCGAATCAAGTCCATGACGAGCTTGATGGTGGTGGTCTTTCCAGCCCCGTTCGGGCCGATGAAGCCGAAAATCTCTCCCGCTTCCACCGAAAAGCTGAGATCCCGCAGGATCCAGTACTTCTGGAAGGAGACGTTGGTCCGGTAACTCCTCGAAATATTGGAGATCTCCAGCACCGGCGTCATGGCTCAGTCTCCCCTTTTCGGGTCATCCGGGGGTGCAATATAAAGAAGATAGGGGCTCTGTCAACCGGAATGGACCACAAGCTCTTGATATAGAGCCTCTTGGCTGCGCACCATGGCGTCGATGTCGAACTCCCCGACCGCCGCGCGCGCTTCTGTCCCCATCCGGAGCCGGAGATCGGAACAGGCGAGCAGCTCCGCGACCCGCCGGGCGAGGGTGTCGACGTCGTGGGGCTCCGCCAGGTAACCGGTCTCGCCGTCTCGGACCACTTCCGGAATCCCGTCGACCCGGGTGGCCACCACCGGAACGCCGGCCGCCATCGCCTCGGGAATCACCCGCGGCAACCCTTCCCAGAGCGAGGTCAGCACCAGGACCGACAGATTCCTCATGATCGAGGGGATGTCCCGCCGCCATCCCAGGAGGTGGAACCGTCCTTCCAGCTGCTCCCGGCGGACCGCCTCCTCCACCCCCGGCCTCAGCTCTCCGTCCCCGATCAAGAGGAAATGAGCCGCGGGGATCCGCGCCGCCACCCGGCTCGCCACTTCCACGTAATCGAGAGGCGCCTTCTGCGGCTTGAGACACGCCACCATTCCGGCGATGGGCGCGGCGGCGGCGATTCCGAGGCGCGCCCGCAGATCCCCGGGCGAGATGCCGTTCCGGAAAGAGGCCAGATCCACGCCGCTGCGCAGCAGGGCCACCCGGTTCCGCGGAAAGAAGCCCCGCCGGACCCCATCCGCGAGGTTGGCGCGCGAAACCGCCAGAAACCGGGTCGTCACCGGCGCCGTCGCGGCCTCGAGCCTGCCGAAGACCCATCGCTTGAGGCGGCTTTGCCCGGGGGTGACACCGAAGCCGTGCACCGAGTGGACGATGGCCGGGACGCCCGCCAGGTGAGCCGCCCAGCGGCCGAGGATTCCCGCTTTCGACGAGTGGGTGTGCACGATGTCGGGCCGCGCGGCGCGAAAGATGGCCGTCAGGCGGACCAAGGCGCGGAAGTCGCTCCACGGCTCCGCCTCGCGAATCAGCTCCGGAACGAAAAAGGTGCGAAGATCGGAAATCGACTTCGCCTCATCGTCGAGGAGCCCGCCGCGGCCCGCCGCCAGCGCCGGCTCGAAGCGGCGGCGATCCAGGTGCGCCACCGTGTAGAGCGTGTTCTGCTGGGCGCCGCCCAGCTCCAGGAGCGTGATGACGTGGCAGACGCGGATCCGCCGCTGGGGGGCGGCAAGCCGGCTCATCGGCGATCTCCCGCCGCCCGGCGGAGCGGTGCGCTCCGGCGCGCTGCTTCCCTTCCCTGCCGCATCGCCGACTCCATTGAGCCGTACTCCCAGGCTCCGAAACGGCCGGTGGAGAAGATCTCGTGACGCTCGAGGACCGCCAGGATCCCCGGCAGGGAGTCCCGGCGGAAGTGGTCATAGATCACGTAGGCGGGATCGAGCACCAGGACCTCCCGGGCGACGACCCGATCCGTCCGGCGCAGGATGCGGGCGCGCCGCAGCCCGTCCAGGACCTCCTCCTCGATCTTCTGCGGGTCGGCCGCCTCGTCCCGTTTCCGGGCGACCTCCACGTAGAGCGAGGAGCATCCGGACGGCGCGGCCGACCGGGAGTAGTTCGTGGGGGACCCGACGCGGTAGAAGGGATACTCCGGCTCCGGGAAATAGATCCAATGCCCCGGAAGCACGTCGGGACGCGCCACCCCGAGGTTGAGGTTGATCACCTTCACCGCGCGCAGTCTCTCCGCCCCGCGCCGCGGGATTCCCTCCGGAAGAGGATCGAGCATCCGGAGCAGCGCGTCGAGCGGCAGCGTCGAGATCAGCCGCTCGTATCCGACGCTTTCCCCCGAATCGAAGGTGACCCGCCGCGCCGCCGGGTCGACGCTCCGGACGGCGCATCCCAGACGGATCGATCCGCAGCGCGCCGCCAGCGCCTCCGGGATGCAGGAGATTCCTCCCTTCTTCGGATAGAGAAACTGCGCGTTGTAGCCGAGGCCGCGGACCTCCGTCCCCAGGGCCCCGCGGATCACTTCATCCAGCGACGGGCGGGGGATCGACCAGGAGACCCAGCCGCATTCCATCTCGGCGAGATCGACGCGGTAGAGCTTCTCGTTGTAAGGGAACATAAAGTGCCGGGCGATCCCCTCCCCGAACGTCGCCAGCACCCACTGCCTGAAATTCTCGGGCTCGCCCGACCCCGCTTTCATCATCGACTCGATGAACCCCACGACGCATTCCCGCACCACCTCGCGGGGAAGGCCGTAGGTGTTCGCCTGGAACGGGTATCCCGTGAGGACCCCTTTCGAGAAGATCAGCGCGCGCCGCTGTACCGCATTGAAGGCGGCGGGGAGGAGATCCAGGACCAGGTCGCGGACCGGTCCCTCCCGCAAGTGGAGCAAGTGTCCCGTGCAGTCGAAGACGAACCCGTCGACGTCGCGCGAGCGGCACAGTCCCCCCACCTCCGCCTCGCGCTCGATCAGCAGCGTTTCCTTCCGCGGCAGGTGGAACGCGGCCGACAGCCCCGCCAGTCCCGCCCCGAGGATCAGATGGCGCACCGGATTCAACGCTGGGCTCCTACAGGGTCATTTCGATCTTCTTGAGATAGATTCCGAGGCCCAGCGCGACCACCAGCGTCGCCGCCAGGATGCCGGCGGCGGCGCGCGCCGGCGTGAGCATCATCGCGATCCCCACGGCGCCCAGGAGCGCCGCGGCGAAGCAGCTGGTCCAGACCGTCTGGCGCGTGGTGAGACGCCACTTCCTCAGGCGCAGGGCAAAATGATCGGGGCTGCCGCGCATGATCGGAATTCCCCGGCGCCACCGGATGACCATCACGAACAGCATGTCGAAGATCGGCACGCCGAGGATCACGACCGGGGAGAGCGACGCCACCAGGTTCTTGGTAGTGTAGCTGTTGTTCATGGCCAGCGCCCCCAGCATCAGCCCCAGAAAGAGACTTCCCGCGTCGCCCATGTAGATCCGCGCCGGTTCGAAGTTGTAACGCAGGAAGCCCGCCAGGCTGCCGGAGAGCGCGGCGAGAAGCAGGGCGATCATGTGGCGACCGCTTCCGGCCGCCACGCACGTCAGGACGATCGCGGTCACCAGCCCGACGCCGGCGGCCAGGCCGTCCATGATGTCGATCAGGTTGAAGGCGTTGGTGACCGCGAGGAGCCATAGGAACGACAGGGGAAGCGCCAGCGCCGGAGGCAGGAAGGCGAGCTTGATGGTGACCGAAGCCTTCATCAAGGCGAGCACCGCGACGACTTGTCCGGCCAGCTTCACCGACGGGCTGAGAGCGCCGAGATCGTCGATCAGCCCCAGGATGACCACGATGGCGCCCGAGAGCAGGATTCCCAGCACGTCCCTCTCGAACTCCGCGGTAAGCGCCAGCGACAGGAGGAAGGAGAGGTAGATGGCGATGCCGCCCAAGTAAGGGACGGGCGCCCGATGGTTCTTGAGGCGCCCGTCGGGCCGGTCCACGATTCCGAAGCGGATGGCGGCTTGCCGCAGAACGGGGGTGAGGTAGTGCGAGAACAGGGCCGCCGCCGCGAACGCCAGCGCCATCCGAATCAAGCCGCCCTCCTCGCCGCGCTTCCGGACATCAACTCGCGATAGAGGTCCGCCCATCCTCGGACCATGCCGCGAAGCGGAAACCGCTCCCGCGCCCGCTCGCGGCCCGCCCGTGCGTAGCGTTCCCGCCGGGCGGCGTCCTGGAGAAGCCGCGTGACCGCCGCCGCCAGGGCTCCCGCGTCGCCCGGCGGCACCAGATCTCCGGTGACTCCCTCGTCGACGACTTCCGGCAGTCCTCCGGCGCGGCTCGCCACCACCGCTTTCCCCGCGGCCATCGCTTCCAGCGCCGCCAGCCCGAATCCCTCGAGCCGCGAAGGCTGAACGTAAAGATCGAGGGCTGGAAGAAGATCCGGAACATCGCCTCGCTCCCCGAGGAAACGGAACGCTCCCGGCTCCAGGCGCCGGGCCATGGCCTCGAGTCGCGATCGCCCCGGCCCGTCGCCGATCACCAGGCACACCGCCGCGGGAACGCGGTCGCGGACCTGCGCCATCGCCTCGATCAGCACCGACAATCCCTTGACCGGCTCGTCGAGCCTGCCGACACAGCCCACCGCCATCTGGCCGGGGACCAGGCCGAGATTCGCGCGCACCGGATCGCGGCGCGCGTCGTTCAGGAATCTCTCCGTCTCGACGCCGTTGGGCACGGTCACGATCTTCTCCGGCGGGAGGCCGACCTCCTCGATGGCACACCGCCGCACCGCTTCGGAGCAGACGACGAGGCGATCCGCCAGGAAGAAGGTGGCCCGCTCCACGAAGCGCCGGGAAGCCGGAAGCCAGGCATCGGTGCCGTGATGCGAATTCACGATCACCGCGGATCCCGCGCCGGCGGCCGTCAGCCTCACGGCCAGGTTGGCCCAGTAGAGGTGGGAGTGGATGACGTCGAACCGGCCCCGCCGGAGCTTCGACCAGAGTCGCGCCAGGCAAGCGGGGCTGAAGCGGCCCGCACCGCCCGAAGGTTGAGCTCCGGAGCCCTCGGCGCCCGGCTCCGCGCCGCGCCGCGCTCCGTCCTTCAGCGCCGCCAGCGTGACCTCGAACCCCTCGTCGCGCAACCCGGGGAGGCTACGCCGGAGAATTTCCTCCGCCCCGCCCACGCCGAGGCCGACCGTGAGCAGCAGCAGGCGTGGAGGGCGCGTCGCGCTCATGCGCCGCTCCTTCCCACCTGGCGGAACAGATCCAGCAGACGGCGGGCGGAGTCCTCCCAGCGGAAGCTCCGGGCGCGGCGAACGCCCTCTTGAATTCGCTCCGTCCGGCCGGGCTCTTCCGTCAGCGAGAGCGCGATCCCCTCCGCCAGCGATTCGGAACTCGCGGGATCGAAGCGGAGCGCCGCCGGACCGCAAATCTCCTCGAACACCGGAAGATCGGAGACCAGGACCGGCGTGCCGACGGCCATCGCCTCCAGCGCCGGGATTCCGAAGCCTTCGTAGCGCGACGGAAAGACGAGGAGATCGGCGGCGGCGTAAAGCGCCGGGAGATCTTCCCGGGGAACGTAGCCGGAGAGGAGAATGTCACGGCGATAGGGGCTGCGGACGATCCGCGACAGCAGGCGGCTCGAGTCGCGCCCCCCACGTCCCGCGATCAGGAGCTGCACGCGGCCTGGATTCCGGGATCGGAAGAGATCGTAAGCCTCGACGAGACGGAGGAGGTTCTTGCGCGGATGGAACGACCCCAAGGTGATCAGATACCGGCCGTCGAGCGCATAGCGGTCCCTGACGCGCTGCTCGTCCCGCCGTCCCCATTCGGCGAAAAAGCGATCTTCCACGCCCGGCGGGATCACCACTGTCTTCGGCCCGGCTTCGGGGTGGAGCGCCGTCAGATCACGGCGGGTCGATTCCGAAACGGCGACGATCCGATCGGCCCGGCGCGCCGCCAGGGAGACCCAACGGCGCTGCCGCGCACGCTCGAGGAGGGAATAGCTTTCCGGGACGTGGTGCCAGGAGAGATCGTGGACCGTCACGATGCGCAGCGGGACGCCGGCGGTCGGGAAAGCGGTGACCGGCGAATAGAACAGATCGAGCCGGTCCCCGGGGACCGGGGACGGCCGCCGCCAGGCCATCCAGGGCGAGCGAACCCCCACACACTGCCATCTTCCCTCCGGAAGACGGGGCGCCCCCTCGCGCGCGCCGAAGAGGAGGTACTCCTCGCTGCCGCCGAGGAGGATCAGCCTTCCAAGGATCTCCTGGAAGTAGGTCTCCACCCCCGTCCGTTCGGCCACCAGAAACCGCGCGTCCATGCCGATCCTCATGAGGCGCCTTCCCGCGCGCGGCGGCCGGAGAGAGCCGCGGGGCGCCCGAGGAAAGCCATCAGTTCGGCGTACCGTGTCCCCCAGTCATGCCGCTCCGCGAAAGCCCGATACTCGCTGCGCCGGCCCCCCGCCAGGGCGCTGCGCGCCGCATCCACCCATTCGGATCCGTTGCGCGCCAGGAGGGCGGGGGAGGCGATCCGGCGAATCTCCTCGAGATCGGCGGCGACGACCGGGATCCCGGCCGCGAAATACTCGTAGAGCTTGACCGGGTGGATGGCCCGGGTCAGCGCCGTGTCCCGGAACGGGATGATCCCAAGATCCGACTCCCCCAGGATCCTCGGCACTTCCTCCGCGGAGACCGGACCCTGGAACTTCACTGCGGGAAGCTCTTTGGCCCAGCTCCGGCCGAGCCGGTTCGGCCCGGCCAGCACGATCTCCGCCTCGGGCAGGCCGCGGGCGAGGGCGGCGACCGCCGCAGTGTCGAACCAGCTGTCGATGGCCCCCAGGTAGATGATGCGCGCCGCCGGAGCCGGCCACATCCTCTTCGGAAGAATCGGAAACCGCCGGAGATCCACTCCATTGGGAAGCAGGAGGACGCGCGAATTGAAGCGGCTCGCCCTCTCCGCCAGGGAGAGCGCCGTGGCCACCACTCGATCCACCCTTCGCAGAGCCTCCTCCTCGATCTTCGCGTAGGAGCGCGGCGTGTCGGGAAAGGCGGCGGCGTGATCGCTGACCCGGTACAAGCTGAGATCGAACTTCACTTTCTCGAGCAGGGGCAGGAGAGGACTGCCGGTCGCCAGCCAAAGCAGATCGATCCGGCCGAATCCCTCTCCTTCCAGGCGCCGCATCAGGCCGGGAACGGTCAGGGAGAGGGCATGACGGTGCAGCCAGCGACGATCCAGAAGCGGATGGCGGCGGTAGGCGAAGGGGCTCAAGGGAGCGTAGGCAAAGAGGCGCCCGCTCCCGGCGCGGAGGCGCACTCCTCCTTGCCGCCAGCAGGCTCGCCGGCGCCGCACTTCGTCGTTTCCGCCGGCGAGATTCCAGGGGGCGAGCGGACCGTTGAGCCAGGCCACGCTCCAGCCCTCGTCCAGGAAGCGTGCCGCGAACGCCCGGCCGCCGACGCGGATCGGGCTTTCCCAGGAGTGGTGCTCCCACATGATCGCCGCCGGGCTCACGAGGCTCCCTTCATGAAGGGGACTCCAGCGTCTCGCGGGCCCGCAGCGTCCATTCCGTCGCCGCATCGATCTCCTCCCAGGAGATCAGCTCCGAGGGCTGCCCGCCCAGCGCGCCGACCAGCGCCTCCGTCTCCGCTTCGATCCCTTTGTCCCGGCTCCGCGTGATGCGCCGCGCCTTCCCGCCGGCGTGAATCGAGAGATCCCGATAATCGTCGAGGACGAGCGAGGTCCCGGCAGCGTGGATCTCGACCCGCTCCTTGGGCAAGGAGGCGTCGCCGAGGCTGGTGTACAAGAGGGTTCCCAGCGAGCCGTTTTGCATCCGAACAGAAAGGAGGAAGTTGTCGCCGGAAGCGGCGCCTTCTTCGGCGGGGAGGCTCTCCGCCCGAAGCGCAGCGATGGCCGATCCGGCCAGAAAGGGGATCAGGTCCAGGAAGTGGCACCCCTCCCCCGTCAGCCGCCCCCCTCCCACGGCGGGATCCCGGGTCCAATGATCCGCGGGGAGGCGCAGCGCGTTCACCCGGACCTCGATCATCAGCGGCCCCCGCAGCCGCGCAATCGTCTCCCTCATCCGGCGGACGAGGGGCGCATACCGGCGGTTGAAACCCACCGCCAGCAGGCCTGGGGAGCTCCGGCGGACGTCGCGAATCTGCTCGAGCTCGGCGCGGCTCAAGCAGAGCGGCTTCTCGACGAAGACCGACTTTCCCGCCCGCAGCGATCGCACCACCTGCTCGGCGTGAAGGTGATGGCGGGTTCCGATGACGACGAGGGAGATCGCCGGATCGCGCAGGACGGCCTCCAAGTCGGTCGAGGCATACGCCGCTTCGAAGCGATCCGCGGCCAGCCGCGCCCCTCCGCCGGTGCCCGAGACCACTCCGAGGACTCGCACCCCGGATCGCCGGCGCAGGGCGGGAACGAAGACCTCCTTCATGAAGCCGCCGGCTCCGACGATGGCGACCCCGAGGTCCGACGCCGACTTCGTCGCCGGACGGAGCGGAACGGTCCGCTCGATCGGCCGGGGGGGCTCGGCGCGCGCCGGGTACGACAGAAGCACCGCCGGACGGGAGGGCGGCACCGCCAGGCTCTCATAGGCTTCGTGAGCCTGCTGAACGGGCCAGATGCGCTCGATCAGCGGGGCGGTCCTCAGGCCTCCGGCAGCCATCATTTCCAGGACGCAGGCCAGGTTTCTCCCTTCCGTCCAGCGCACGTAGGCGAAGGGATAGTCCCGTCCCCCCTCTTCGTATGCCGGATCGTATCGTCCGGGTCCATAGGACGTGGAGATCAGGAGGTCGAGCTCCTTGGCATAGAGGAGCGAGCGATCGGCTTCCAGGCGCACGTCCCCGACGACCACGACCCTCCCTTTCTTGCGGGCGAGCCTCATGGCGAGGTCGAGGGGCTCGCTCGTGGAAGAAGCGGCGAAAACCATGACGACGTCGAGGCCGCGGCCCGCCGTTTCGCCGAGGCTCTCCCCTTCCGGATCGCACTCCTCCAGTCCTCGGGCGCCCACGATCCCGAGCTCGCGGGCCAGAGCGGCGCGCCCCGCGCTGCGGTCGAACGCCAGCACCCGGCAGCCGGCGGCGCGCGCGATCTGCGCTCCCAGCATTCCCACCAACCCGAGACCCACCACGCCGACCGTCTCGCCCACGCCGGCGCCGCCGCGCCGGAAGCCGTGCAGGGCGATGGCGCCGAGCGTCGCGAACGCGGCCTCCTCCATCCGCAGCCCGGCGGGGACGGGGGCCATCAGATTCGCGGGAACCGAGATGATTTCCGCGTGGTGGGCGTACTGCGCACCGGCGCACGCCACCGGCGTCCCCACGGGAATCTGCACCCCTTCGCCCCGCTCCACGATCACACCCGACGCGGAATAGCCCATTTCCATAGCCTCCGGCGGGGAGGAAAGGGCCCCGGCCCGCCGCAGGATTCCCGGCAGACCTTCGGAACGCACCACTTCGACCGCTCTTCGGAGCGGCGACGGGTGCCGGATCATCCGATCCAGGGACGACCGGCCGCTCGCCGCGAGCGCCGCGCCTTCCGTGCCGGCGCTGATCACGGAGTAGGCGGTCACCACCAGGGCCCGATGAGGATCGGGGGCGGGGGCCGGAACTTCCGCCACCTCCACCTTTCCGCCTCGCACCAGGACCTGCCTCATCGTGGCTCCCCCGGGCGCGGCGTCAAGACGTACCGGAGCCGGAAGGGAACGGCTCCCGCCCGCTCGACCCGGACCACGAAGGCGGGGCGCGTCACCCCGTAGGACGGCGAGTGGAGATCCTCCTCCACGTGAAGCCGGTGCGGCCCGGGATCCCCGATCCAGGAGAATTCCAAAAGCGGCGCGCCGCGCTCGTCCCGCGCCGACCAGCCTCGCTCTTCCTGCGAGGCGGTGAGGCCGGGAGCGAGATGGAAGCTGGCAACGAACCGGTGTGTTCCCGCCCCTTCCAGCCGATCTTCAATCCGGAAGCTCCCCTGCCTTCGATCCATGAGAATGCTGCGGCGATGCGACACCCCCAGGCGGCGGTACCCGGAATGCTCCGCCCGCAGATAGGCGTAGCGTTCCTGGCTGCGCCAGCGAAGCACGCGCGGCGCATCCGCCGGGATCAGGCGGAACGGCTCCTCGGGAAAGGGGTTCATCTCTTCACCGTCGACCTGCATGGTGTTGTGCGATCGCGTCGAGCGAAAGCGGTTTCTCTCGGCGAGATTGGGCGTGTAGCTTCCGGTGCCGCGATCGGCGAGGACCTCGCGGCCGGAGAGGTAGAGATCGAAAGAGAGGGTGTCGTTGTGGGCGTGACCTCCGTTGCCGCCCTGCCCAACGCCGCCGGCGTCGACCACCATCTGCACCGAGCCCCCGCCAAGCTGGTAGATGCCCGT
This sequence comes from Candidatus Polarisedimenticolia bacterium, assembly GCA_036004685.1. Classification (NCBI taxonomy): domain Bacteria; kingdom Pseudomonadati; phylum Acidobacteriota; class Candidatus Polarisedimenticolia; species Candidatus Polarisedimenticolia bacterium. The sequence goes on from DASYRE010000021.1 coordinate 35,162, forward strand.
GTCGGGGAAGGCGCGGCATGGAAAGGATCGCGGCCCGGCGGGCGTCGCGGCCGCTTCCCGCCACTGCAGGAAGGGCTCTCCCAGGACCCAAGCCCCTTCGACCCAGGCGTCCCCCGCCAGATGGAGCCAGTCGGATCTCCGGAACAGATAGCCGCCCAGCGCCATCAGCGGACGCCAGTCGCGGCGCGATCGATGGTACTGGGAGAAGATGAGGAAGCGGCCGTCGTCGTTGTCCCCGATCTGCGGCAGCGTTCCGTCCGGCCGAATCAGAACCGCCACTCCCTCGAGCATTGTCGCGAGTTTCTCGCTATACGAGGGGGGAAAGGGGTCGTGCTTCTCCGCCGCCAACAGCGCCGGGAACAGGAGCATCTCGGTCACGAAGGCGTGATACGAGAGGGAGGCTTCGTAGTCCATCCCGTCCCTGGCGACCTGCCGGTCCATCTCTTCGATCAGGCTCCGGCGGGCAAAATCCCTCCACTCGCTCGACTCCCGGAATTCGGAGAGTCCCAGGCCGCAGAGATAGAGCCCCGCCAGGTCGGCGAGGTAATGGTTGCCCCGCACCGGGCCATCCTCCAGATTCCGCACGATGAACCTCCCGTGGAGGAGCAGCGCCTTGAGCAACTCGCCCCAGAAACGGTCGTCCCCCGCCTGCCGGAGGTAGCCTTCGGCGGCCAGGATCTCCGCGGCCCGCAGGGCCACGTCCATCGTGCAGTTCCAGTTGACTCCGCGGTAAACGGGATTGGCGGCGACGAACGACTCGAGATGTCCGACCGCCAGGGCGAGGAACCGTGGATCGCCGCTCACCGCCGCGGCGATCCCGAGAGTGGGAAGATGCTGCAGCCGGCTGAGCTCCCACGGCACCTTGATGTCTTCACCGCGATCGGGGCGCTGGACGATCTCCAGGGAGTACTGCGCCGGCTCCCAGCGCTTCCCCGACTTGAAGTCGGTGTGCCAGTCGGGGCGTTCGCCGAGACGCCGCGGGCCGGATCCCAGGAGGTCGAAAACCCCCGCCACCAGCGCCTCCGCCGACCGCAGAATCGGCTCCAGCGACTCGGGACAGCTCTGGCTGAGGGCGCGGGCCGCCGCGCGGACCTGAAGGGACGCTGGCACGAGGGGCTCGCTCAAGCGGCGCCGCGCCACCAGCTCCTGGCGCGACGCGGCCGGAACGGCGAGGGCCGCCAGCAAATCGGCATCGGTGAGGCTGGGGATCTGCCGGCGGTTGCGGACGCGCCGGGCGTACCGCACCGCCCTCCCCGAAAGGCGCCGCAACGTCTCGGCGGCGGGAAGCGACAGCGCCTTGCGAACGTCGCGCGCCAGATCCTCGACCCGATAAGCTGCCAAGGCTCCCCTCAAAGAAAACGTACCGCTTCAAGGACGCGGGCGGCGTTCCGATCCCAGGTATGCGCCGCCGCCGCCTCCCGGGCGGCCGCTCCGAGGCGCCGGCGCAGCGGCTCATCGCCCGCCAGCCGCCCCAGGGCCTCCGCCAGCGCCTCCGGATCCCCGGGCGGCACCAGGAGCGCCGTCCTCTCCGGCACCAGGACCTCACCGATCTGCTCCAGGTCGCTCGCCACGATCCCCCTGCCCATCGCCATGTACTCGAAGAGCTTGGTGGGCGAGCCGAAGAAGCGGCTGCCGTCCCGGTTCGGCAGATGCGGCGAGGCGAAGAGGTCGCACGCCGCCAGGTAATCGGGGGCCTCACGCTGCGGCACGAGGCCGGCGAACCGGCAATGCTCTTCCGCTCCGCTCTGCCGGATGATCTCCCGCACGCGCGGCATGCCCGGTCCGTCCCCGACGAACAAGAGTGCCGCCCGCGGATGAAGCCGGGCGACCCGGCCCCACGCCTGCGCCAGGACTTCGGCCCCGTGCCACGGGCCGAAAGTCCCCACGAAGCCGATCACCGTCCTCCCCTCGAGCCCTAGCCGGCGGCGCACCGCATCGCCGCTTCGCTCGGGATGAAAGGATCGCAAATCGACCCCGTTCGGGCAGACCAGGATCCGGTGGGGCTCCACCCCTTTCGACAAGAGCTCTTCCCTCAGGACCTTCGAGACCGCCACCACCAGGTGCGCGTGCCTCAGGTTGGCCCTCTCGATCGCCTCGAAGACCGATCGGTGGGGCAGCGGGCGATCCCAATGGTCGGCGATCCAGACTCCGGAGCCGTTGTACTCCAGCACGAGCGGAACGCGCAGCGCGCGCGAGAGCAGGACCCCCGCGATGCTTCCTTCGTCGAAGCGGTGGTAGATCATGCCCGGCCGGTCCGTCCGGAAGAGATCCGATCCGGCGCGGCCGAGCGCGAAGGAGTGCTCGAAGCGCGCGGCCGAGCGCGAGACGCGAATCACCGAGGGAGGAGGAATCACGAAGACGGGCATCTCCTCGCGGGAGATCGCCGCCGGCGGATCGGCGCACAGGAAGCGGATCCGCTGCCCGGCGCTCCGGAACGCCTCCGCCATCCCGGCGATGTGACCCACCGATCCTCCGGCGCGCAGATCGCGCCACAGATCGGAGCGGAGGTAGAGGACCGAAGCTGCTCGGCGGGCGGGGAGGTCGCGAACGCGGCGGCGCGGGACCTGCGACAGCCCGGCGAGCACCGCCGCCATCCGCGGCCGCGAAGCCGCCGCCCGCAGCGCGCCGGCCAGGAGCGCCGGAATCTGCCGGGTGAGCAGCGGAACCCATCCCAGCGTCTCGACGCGTCCCTTGAGATCGCGCAGTCGCCTCTCCCGCGACCGGGCGAGGGCCCCCAACACTTGCAGCCTGAAGACGCGCTCGTGCCAGGCGAGGTCCTCGCTCACGATCTCGAAAATCTCCTCGCGGATGCCTCTCAGCTTCCGCAGAATGTCGCGTGGCGACGAGCGCAGAAAATCCTCACGCGTCCATTCGCCGGCGGCCGGACGCTCCCCTTCCTCCGGCTTTCGCTCGGGATCGGTCAAGAGCAGCCGCCGCAGCGATTCGGCGGCTTCTCCGCCGGATCGCTTCCGGGCCCGGCGCACCGGGATCCAATGCCAGATCTCCCCGGAATCGAGACGGCTCCGGCGGCAATAACGGACGACGCGCTCGTAGAAGAAGGAGGAGCAGTAGAGATGGTATCCGCGGGAGCGGAATCGCTCGTCCGGAAGCCTCGACGCGGCGCCTCGATCGGCGAGGCCGGGGTCGGCGAGGATCTCTTCCACGCTTCCCTCGAGAATCCGGTTGGCCATCGGATCGAAGACGAGCCATCTTCCCGCCACGAGCAGCTCCACCACTTCGTGCGTGTCATGCCGGCGCTTGCCGCGGCCCCGGGGATGGTCCTCGGCCTGCAGCGTTACGTAGCGGGAGGCGATCCCTTCCCGGCGCGCCATCTCGCCGAGAGCGGCGCAGTAGCCGAGGCACCAGGCGACTCCGCCCCGGAGAATCGCCGTGAGATCGAGACTTTCCTGACTCCGGGAGGGATCCAGCCGCCGGTAGAGGAACTCCATCAGGTCGGACGCCCGTTGCCGGTCGGTGTATTCCTCTCCGCCGTGCTTCCAGGCCGTCACGTAGAGCATCGCGTTCCCGGATGCGGGATAGGGGGGCATGTCGAGCGTCTCGACGGTGTCCACCTCGGCGATCCGGACCCGGCTGAACCCCGCTTCGAAGAGCCGGCGCTCGAGATCGGCTCGATCCATCTTCCAGAGGTGATCGGAGACCGGGTAACGCGGGCCGCGCGCGTCGGGGGGGACGGCCGCGGCGAGCAGGCCCCGCCGGCCCAGGATCCGGTGAATTTCGAACAGGGCCCGGGCGGGATCAGGGGAATGCTCCAGGACGTTGTCGGCGTAAACCGCGTCGAAGCTCGATGCGGGAAAGGGAAGAGCGTGGAAGTCGCACCGCACCACGGAAACCTGGTGGACCTGCCGGGCCTTCTGCAGGAACTCGGCGCCGAAGTCGGCACCGACACAGACTCCGTGCCGGTCGTGGAGGATCTTCGTCCAATACCCGGCCCCGCATCCCAGATCCAGGATCCGGCCGCGATCGAGGGGGACCCTCTCTTGGAGGCGGGCCGATTGGGCCGCGTTGCGCGCTTCCCCCAGAATCGCCTCGCGCTCCCGCTCGACCTGGTGTTCGAGACTCTCCCTATCCGACGGGCGCCGGCGGCCGCGCTCCGCGAGACGCTCGTCCACCACGTCCGAGAATCGCCGGAAGCGCACCTCCTCCCGGCGCGACAGCGTCTCCAGGAACCGCTCGATCTCCGCGAAGCGGAGATTCCCCTTGGTATGCCCGATCGCCACGATCGTGTCGTCTCCCTCGGCGTTGAACGCCGGCGCCGGCTCGCGATCGAGTCGCGGATGGCTTCCCACGACCGGCGCCCGGCGCAGGCGCGAGGCGATCCGCCGCCAGGCGTCCGGATGCAAGTCCTTGAACCAGGCAACCGGATCCCTCCGCCGGCCGCGGTCGAACGCCTCGAGCAGCTCTTCGGCACCGGCGCCGTCCAGGCTGAGGCGCTTTCCCCGCATCGATTGGATGGGGAATTCCAGGATCCCCTCCTCGGCCGGAGGGGCGGGGTGGTTGATCTCGTCGGGGGAGGGGAAGAAGGGGTTCATGGCGGAGCAGGCGCCCCGGAAGTCATAACGATGCTCGAACGAATGTCCGCCCTGCCAGACCGAGGAGTCGGCTTGGATCCCGCACTCCCAGAGCGCCTGGAAGATCTTCCGGTGCGGCTGGATCCGGTACTTTCCGGCCCGGAAGACGCGCACCCGATAGCCGGGGTCCGCGTCGTGAACGATGCGCTCGAGCTCCTCCTTCAAGCGCCGGAGCACGGCCGCCGGATCCTCTTCCAGGCAATGGAGGCGGCTCCGCCCCTCGTCCCACCACCAGCTTCCGGAGGCCGCGTCCCGGCGCGGCTTCGATTCCGGAAGCCACTCGGGATGCAGGTGCAGCTGGAGATCGTGTCCGCGCCTCCGGGCGGCACGTATCTGCTCCTCCAGGGCGGCCGCCGCCGCCGGATCGCTTTCTCTCAAGAACAGAAGCTCCCCCATCTCCACGAAGAAGGTCAGCGGCGCGCCGAACCGCTCCGCCGTCCGCATGAGCGACTCGGCCGGCCGCAGCACGCTCTCCTGCCAGTCGATCCGCTTTCCTGCTGGGATCGGCTGCCAGGTCTCGTAGTCGATCGTCAGGACCAGATCACGCCATCTCCGGCGGGCCAGGAAGAAGACGTGGGAGCTGGGAAGCAGATGGCGCGCGGTCACGGCGAAGCGGCGGCAGAGAATCCGCTCGAGCGACTCGGGCGTGTAGTAGCGGCCGCCGGGCGACCAGGCCGCGAGGAACAGCATCCCTTCGGGGGCGAGAAGACCGCGAACCTCCTCCAGGAGGCGTTCGGCTTCCCGGGGCGTGAAGTAGGCGATGACGTCGCTGCAGACCACCAGATCGAACGATTTCGGAGGCAGATCCAGATCCTTCAGCCGGCGGGCGTCGCCGCGCAGGAACCGGATGCCGGGATGAGCGGCCCGCGCCTTGGCGACGGCAATCTCGGAAAGCTCCACACCGGTCACGCGCCGCGCCACGGAGGCGAGCCGGGCGGTGAAGGCCCCTTTGCCGCATCCGAGATCGAGGGCCGCGTCGAAGCCGCCGGCGGGCCGGCGGTGGTGCAGGAGCTCCAGATAGACCCTATACCGCTCGTCCTCGGCGCCCCCGATCTGCCAGGGGTCCTCCTCCTGGCGGTAGAGCTCCTCGAAGTTTCTTCTCACGACCATCCGGTGATCCACGCGAGAGCGCCAATCTCCCGCAGATCCGACCGGCGCAGCAGCAGCGCGTCTCCGACCGAGCCCCGCAGCCGCCGCTTCCAGAGGACCAGGTGCAGAACGAGCGCCAGGCCGTAGCACAGACTCGACGAGGCGGAGGCGCCGAGGATCCCCCAGCGTGGGATCCAGGAGAGATTCAGCGCCACGTTCAAGAGCAGGGGCGGGATCCAGATCCAGACGGCCGACCACGGCATTCCCGCGGAAGCCAGCTGGGTGGCGATCTGATTCGTCACGCCGTAGGCCCAGATTCCTGGAAGCAGCCACCAGAGGGCGGTCACCGCCGGCAGGAACGCCGCGCCGTACAGCAATGCGACGGCCGGCTTCGCGAGAAGACCGGCCGCCACGCAAAGCAGCATCAGCAGAAAGGCGGTGTGGCGCGTGACCTTCCTCGCGAAGACGGGATCTCCCTCCTCGTGCCGCGTGAGGCGGGGGAAGAGGACCATCCCGACGCTCATGGGAAGCAGGTAGATCAGGTCCGCCACCTGGACGGCGATCGAGTAGACGCCCGCATCGGAGGTGCCCCGCATCACGTTCACGAGCAGCATGTCCGACCGGACGATGAGAAAGGCCAGAAGCGCCGCCGTATAGGCTCGCGCTCCGTAGCCCACGCTCGTCCGGAAGAGGACCAGATCGGCCCTCGGCGTTCCGCCTCCCGATTCGCGCAGGAGCTTCTGAAGCACGCCGGCCACGGCCAGGGCCGCCCCGGCCGCGATGGCGAGATTCAGCAGGAGCACCCAACGAACGTCGCCTTGCATCACGACCAGGACGACGAACAACGCCCCGAGACCAATCCCCCGGAATGTCACTTCCAGCGCGTTGAAGAGAGGAACCCGCCCGAGCCCCACCAGGAGATTCAGTCCGAACAGAATCAGCAGCTGAAACGGGATGCAGGCGACCGCCGGGAGTAGCAGCCAGAGCGGGATCTCTCCCAGGACCTGCGGCACGAAAAACGCCAGCGACAGCGTCAGGATCGCCAGCGCGGCGCCGATCGACCAGGCGGTCCTCCGGCTGTTCCCCCACAAAGGACCGAGAAGCCCGCGGCAGCGCGATATCTGGTAGGTGTTTGAAGCGTGCAGGCCGAGATTGCCCATCTGCAGGCCGATCCCGGCGAGCGCTCCCAAGGTCGCCAGGATTCCGCGGCCTCCCGGCCCGAGGCCCCTCGCCGTGAGCACGGAGGAGGCGACCCCGGCTCCCACCAGCGCCACCCGCGCGGCGAAGGTGGCGGCCACGTCCCCGGAGAACCTCAAATTCCCCTCCGTCCCGCGACCCAATAGTCGTACCAGCGGCTGAGATTGAAGAGATTCCACAGGTGGAAGGCCCGGTCCCTCCGTCCGGAACGGTGCTCCTCCAGCATGCCCTGGATGACGCCGTAGTCGAGAAGGTCCAGCTCGCGCAGGCGGGAGGAGAGGATCGAGGCCTCCGCGAAGCGGTACAGCTCCCCCGCGAACCATTCGGAGACGGGCGCGCCGAAGCCCTGCTTCTTACGGTGGAGGATCTCCGGCGGAAGGACGCCGGCGAGAGATTTCTTCAGGAGATACTTCGAGACCCCCCCGCGGATCTTGAGGTCCGTCGGGATTCTCATGGTGTACTCGACGAGCCGGTAGTCGAGAAACGGAACCCGGGCTTCCACGCCGGCCGCCATCGTCATCTTGTCCACCCGCATCAGGAGCAGCTCGGCGAGGCGCTGCTTGAGCTCCAGATAGACCATTCTCTCGCCGAAATCCGCTTCGGGCTTGGCGCGGCCGATCCGCTCCCAGTAATCGGCCACGACCCGGTAGGAGTCGAAGCCGTTGCAGCGCAGGCGGGCCGACGCCGAAAGGACGTCCCGCTTCTCCTCGCCCTTGAACGCGATGGCGCCTCCCCAGAACGTCGTCTCGCCGCGCGCGGCGCTGCGCAGGAGCTCCAGCCGGTCCCCGCCGCGGGACAGCAGGCGCGACGCCGTGGCCGCCGAGGCGTGAAGCGCGGCTCGCAAGGAAGCCGGAAGGGAGCGCAGCGCGCTCCCGAACCGTTTCTCCATGCCGTAGACCGACAGGTACCCCGGATATCCGAAGAACTGCTCGTCGCTTCCCTCCCCCACTTGCACCACGATCGTGCCGCTCTGCCGCGTCCGCTTGGCGAGATGGTACAAAGGAACGCAGACCCAGTCGGCGAGCGGCTCGTCCTGGTGATGGATGAGCTCCGGGACTGTTTCCTGCAAATCGCGCGCCGTGAGGACGATTTCGTGGTGGTCGCAGGAGAAGAGGCGCGCCACCCGGCGGGCCTCCTCCAGCTCGTTGTAGGCGGGCTGGCCCGCGAATCCCACCGAGAAGGTCGTCACCGGACGATCCATCTTCCGCGACATCAGGGCGACGTTGGCGGAGGAGTCGATGCCCCCCGAAAGGTAGACGCCGAAGGGCACGTCCGACATCATGCGCTTCGCGACCGCGTTCTCCAGAAGCCGGAGGATCTCGGTGCAGATGTCGCTCTCGTCGGTCTCCTCGAGACGCCCGGGGACGATGGCGTCCCAGTAGACCTCCTCCCGCATCTCGCCTCCGGCGCCGACCCGCAGGCAGGTTCCGGGACGAAGCTTGCGAATCCCCTCGAAGAGGGTGGCGGGCGCGGGGGTGGAAACGAAGGTCAGATAGTCGAGAAAGGCCTCGAAGTCGAGCCGCGGGGAGACGGCGGGGTGGGCGAGCAAGGCCTTGATCTCGGAGCCGAAGACCAGGCCTCCGGGGATCGAGGCGTAATAAAGCGGCTTGACTCCGATCCGATCACGGACCAGGACGAGCTCTTTCTTGGTCGCGTCGTACAAGGCGATGGCGAACATCCCGTCGAGGTCCTGGAACGTCCGGAGCCCTTTCTCCTCGAAGAGGTGAAGGATCGTCTCGGTGTCGGTCGCCGACCGATAGCGGTGCCCCCTGGCCTCGAGCGGCCTTCTCAGATCCTGATGGTTGTAGATCTCCCCGTTGAAGGAGATCCAGAGCGTCTCATCTTCGTTCGACATCGGTTGGCGGCCGGCCGGCGTGAGATCGACAATGGCGAGGCGTCGATGCCCCATGCCCATCCTGCGGTCGGACGAGATCCAGACGCCGGCATCGTCGGGTCCGCGATGGACGAGCGTCTCCCGCATCCGGATGAGAATGGGCTCCGACAGGATCGCCTCGGTGGGGATCTCGAAGCTGAATACCCCACAGATGCCGCACATCTCTGAACCTCTCGGAAAACGGCATCATGCCGCGAGACAAGTACTTGCAGCGCGGAATATATACTCCGCTCTGGGGCTTGTCCAGAAATTGACGGGTTTTTGGACGCAGCTTTAGGAAGGTCCGAGCAGTTCCCGGAGTCGCGCTTCGTAGGGCGGCACATCCCGAACGATATCAGCGGCATAAACACTGTCAGGCCTGTAAGTTAAAAGGCCATGCCGAATGTCGCGGGCGCGCTCCCATTCCCCCTTGGCGGCTCCGAGGTCGCCCGAGGCTTGCAGGAGAAGCGCCGCCAAAAGCCTCGCCGCGAGGAATCCGGGCTCCTCCCGCAAGGCTTTCCGGACCTCAACCAGCGCCTCCTGCCCACGCCCTATCTCATTCAGAAAAGTGGCCATTTCCAAGCGGGGCCGGGGATCGTGGGGGACCCTTCGAACCCCCTCACGGTAGGATTCGAGGGCCCTTCTCAGGGTGGCTTCATCGTGAAACAGCTCCCGAAATGCCCGGCTCTCCAGGCGCGCGCGCGTGAGGAGAAGATCAGCGGAGGCGGAGTCCACCCGGATCCCCTGGTCCAACTCGAGGCGAAAGCGGGCATACAGTTCCAGCGTCAGTCCGGCGGGCGGCCGCGCCGCCAGGAAGGCGGTGGCCGGAAATCTCCAGGTCTCTCCTTGATAGCGATTCGCCGCGACCGCCGTCTGGAAATGATTCTCCATCTCTTTCAACGAGGCGGCATGCCGCATCGCCTGATCGTTCCGGAAGGCGGCGTAGGGACACAGGACGGCGATCGCCCAGGCCACCGCGACAGGCAGGGCGGCGAAAAGAGCCTTTTCCTTCCAGCCGCGAAAGAGCCGGCTCTCTGTGACTTCGGTTTCCCGCGAGGCAACACCGGCAAGCACCGCGAGGCTCAGAATCAAGGCCGGCCGCAGCGACAGGTCCTCGACCGCCGCCTGCACGGCCAGGGCGATCGCCCCGGCCATGAGTCCGGTTCCCATAAGAGGCGATGCCCGTCTCGATCGCCCGATCACGGCGAGGATTCGCGCCCCGAGGAACAGCGCCGAGGCGAAACCGACGATTCCGGTCTCCACGAGAAATCCGAGGTAGTCGCTGTGGGGTGTCTCGAAGTTCCGCGCGTAGCGGACCGGCCCCGCGAGAGGAAAATTGAAGCGGTGCGCCACGTGGCGGAAGACTCCCGGGCCAACTCCGAGCACGGGGTGCCCCGCGAAGCAGTTCAGGTCCGCTTTCCAGATTCTGGCGCGCTCGTAGGGAAAAGGATCGCCCAGCGCCGCAAAGCGGTGCGCCAGAGCCAGAACCGACAAGCCGGCGACCCCCGCGAAAATCGCCGCCACTGCCAGCCGGCGCTTTCCGCTGATCTCTCCGCGGGAGTCCCAGGCCAGCCAAAGGACGCCGGCCGCGAGCCCCAGCAGCGCCCCCCGCGAGGCCAGCACCGAGAACGCGGCGAGGCAAAGCGCCATCGCCGCGAGGCGCCAGCTGCTTCTTTTTCGATCGCCCGCCAGCAGCTCGGGAAGCGCGATGAGGCTCGCGAAACCGAGGTAGGCAGCCTGATGATTGGCATTGAGAAGTCCCCAGGCGGCAAGCGTGGCTGGCAGGCGGCCCGCGGCGGCGCCGAAGAGCACCGCCCCCGCCTGCAGGACTCCCGAGGCAAGCAGGCAGTTCCTCAGCATCCTGTGCTCCGGATCCGGCGCGCCCCACCGCCGGGCGAGGACGAACGCGACTCCCGCGACCAGGAGATCGAGGCATCGCAGGAAGCTCGCGTAGGGATACGGAGTCCCCCAGGCGGACAGCAGAAGGGCGATCACGAAGGCCGAAGCGGGGGCGAGCAGCGACCGGGGCATCAGCGCCGGCGGGCGGGAACCTGCCGGGAGAAGCGCGAGCGCCGCGGCGCCGGCGAAGACCAGGGTGTGGATCGCGAAAAGGGCCCCGGGAGCCGCCCCACCCTCCCCGAACGGCAGCGCCAGCAGGAAGAGAGCGGGCACCCAGCCGAGCCGCGGGCGCTCAACGGGAATCATCGACGGCTTTCTCCGGCGCGCCGCCGCGCGTGAGAAGGGCGCGCAGCCGCTCTTCCTCCCGAGCGTACAGCTCCCGCGCCGGATACTTCCGACGCGCGCTGGCGATTTCCACCCAGGCGTCCGCCGGATCTCCCCGGGCCATCGCGTAGAGCGCCAGGACGTAGTGGCCGAAGGCCCGCTCCGGTCGGAGCTCGACGGCGCGTCGGGCGGCGGCGGCTCCTTCAGTTCGGCTGATCCCGGCATCGCCGGTGAGAGCGATCTCGGAGAGCAGCGCCGGCGGATCGGGATCGCCCGGATCTTTCCGGGCGGCGCGACGAATCAGCTTCGTCCCTTCGGCAATCCTTCCCTGCTCCGCCATCGACCGGCCGGACTCGAGGCTCAGCCGTGTCGCCGCCTCCCGCCACCCCCAGCCGGCGAGCCCCAGGATGAGCACCAAGAGAGCCATCCTGAAGGCGCGGCCGGGATCGCGTCGCGGCTCGGCCGGCCCCGAGCCCGCGCCGCCGCGCGCCAGGGCAGCTCCGGCCAGCGCTCCGAAGGTGACGCTCAGCGACGGCTGGTAGGCGGAGAAGTCGACCAGGTTGTGCAGCAGGAACGCGACCGGCGGGATGCTCAGGAGGACCGAGTCCCATCTTTCGGTGACCGACTTCAGGGCGCGGGAAATCCCCGCCACCAGGGCGATCGACCCGGCGAGGACCCAGGCGAAGGCCAGGAGACCCCCTTCCGCCGCCGCCTGGAGATAGCTGTTGTGGACGTATGCCGTTTCGTTCATCCCGGGCGAGAGCAGGCGCGCATAGGCGTCTCCGAAATTGCCGAACCCGACGCCCATCAACGGCGCTCTGGAGAAAATCCTCCAGGCGGCGAGCCAATTTGCGGCGCGCAATTGCAGGGGGGTGAGGCCCTCCCCCGCCCTCAGGACCGTGAAGCCGGCGACTGCCGCGAGGGAGAGAATCGCCAGTGCCACCAGCGGCCGGATTCGCTTCGACGGTCTGTGCGACACGAGGAAGGCAGCGGCAAGCATGAGGGATCCGGCCGCTCCTCCCGAAAGAGTCGCCGCGAGGCCCGCGACCTGGACGAGAAGCAGAGCCGCCACGACGATTCGCCATCGTCCGCGCCCCCTGGATCGGAGCAGGGCGCGGCAGGTCAGCGGCAGCGCCATCGCCAGGTAGATCCCCAGGGACGAGGGAAGGAGAAACGGTCCGAAGGCGCGCCCCGATTCGGCCCGCAGAATGTGTGGATCCATTTCCGGCTGCCCGAGGCTGCGCAGGCGCCGGGCGGTGTCGGCCAGGCCGAAGAGGCGCTGATGGATCCCCCAGGCGGCCACCAGCGCGCCGGTCGCGATCACGCTCATCAGGATTCTTTCCCGGTCCGCCTCTCGATCTTCGGAGATCGCGCGCGCCGCCGCGAACGCCAGGAAGGAAAGACCGGCGCCCATCAGGACCGACAGGCTCCGATGCGGCTGCGACGAGGCGGCGACCGCCGCCAGGCAGTAGACGAGGACGATCGACGCGACCCCCCGCCACTCGCGCTGGAACCTCAGGGGATTCCGCGGCGGAAACAGGACGAGGATCCCGGCCCCGGCGGCCAATGCCGACGCCAGCTCGAGCCCGGAGGGATGCAACTCGGGAGGAAGCAGCGCCACGCAGCCGATCAGGGCCGCGAGAAAAAGCACCCGGAGACTCCACCTTGCCTGCGCCGGATCGGGTGTCAAGGCTTCCTTCCAGTTGCGCCGCTCGCGCGCGGCGGCGGCGCGCCGCGCGTGATTGTAGCCGAGCGGCGGCTCGGATGCTCCATCCATCGGCTGGCGCAAAAAAAAGGGCGGCGCCGGAAGTCCGGCACCGCCCGCAGGAAGAGAGTGGACGCCTGCTTAGGTCTGCGTACCCTGCGGCCACTGGAAGAACTGGCCGTTGGCGAACAGGATGTCGCAGTTGAAGTCGTTCGTCATGCCGCCCGTGACCGCGCTGGCGATTCCATCCTTCGCCAGGCTGGTCAG
>DASYRE010000022.1 GCA_036004685.1 Candidatus Polarisedimenticolia bacterium
GACCGCACCTGAATCTTCGGAAATTTCTTCGCCAGCACCATCGTGATCGCCGACGTCAACGTCGTCTTCCCGTGATCCACGTGTCCAATCGTCCCCACGTTCACGTGCGGCTTCGAACGATCAAACTTTTCCTTGGACATCCGGCTCCTTCATGGGCCCCCGTCATGGGGCCGGCGAGTCGCCCGAACGGGCTTAGGTGTTGGCGGTTCCCTTGATTCGCGCGATGACACCCTCGCTGATGTTCTTGGGAGTTTCCTCGTAATGATTGAAGTGCATGGTGTAGGTGGCGCGGCCCTGCGTCTTCGAGCGGAGATCCGTGGCATAGCCGAACATCTCCGCCAGCGGCACCCTCGCCGAGATCACCTGCGTCCCCGCGCGGACCTCCATGTGCTCGACGCGCCCGCGGCGCGAGTTCAGATCGCCGATGACCTCTCCCATGTATTGCTCCGGGACCACCACTTCGACCGACATGACCGGCTCCAGCAGAACCGGCTCGGCGTGCGACGCGGCCTGCTTGAAGGCCATCGAGCCGGCGATCTTGAACGCCATTTCGGAGGAGTCGACGTCGTGATAGGAGCCGTCCACGAGGCTCACTTTCACGTCCCGGACCTCGAATCCGGCCAGGACGCCGTTCTGCATCGCCTCCCGGATGCCCGTCTCAACCGGCTTGATGAACTCTTTGGGAATCGCGCCTCCGACGATCTCGTTCTCGAAGACGAAGCCCCCTCCCGGGGCAAGGGGCTCGAGCTCGATCTTCACGTGACCGTATTGTCCGCGGCCACCGGTCTGCTTGATGTACTTCCCTTCCGCCTTGGCGCGCTTGCGAATCGTCTCCTTGTAGGCGACCTGCGGCTTGCCGATGTTCACCCCGACGTTGAACTCTCGGACGAGACGGTCGGTGATGATCTCGAGGTGCAGCTCGCCCATTCCCGAGATGATCGTCTGGGCGGTATCGGGATCGGTATGGATCTTGAAGGTCGGGTCCTCCTGGGCCAGCTTCGCCAGCGACCCGCCCAGCTTCTCCTGGTCGGCCTTGGTCTTGGGCTCGATGGCCACGGCGATGACCGGCTCCGGAAAGTCCATCGGCTCGAGAAGAATCGGAGCATCCTCCTCGCAGATGGTGTCGCCCGTCGTCACGTTCTTCAGTCCGACGCAGGCGGCGATGTCTCCGGAGTAGATTTCCTTGATCTCCTCCCGCTCGTTGGCGTGCATCTGGAGGAGCCGGCCGATGCGCTCCCGTCTTCCGCGGCTGACGTTGAGGACCTGGTGGCCGCTCGAAAGCGTGCCCGAATAGACTCGGATGAACGCGAGCTGCCCCACGTAGGGATCGGTCATGATTTTGAAGACCAGGGCGGCGAAGGGGGCCTTGTCGTCGGCGGGCCGCTCCTGCTCCTCGCTAGTGTCCGGCACCGTTCCCACGATGGCGGGCACGTCCAAAGGCGACGGCAGATAGTCCACCACCGCGTCGAGAAGCGGCTGGACTCCTTTGTTCTTGAACGCGGCGCCGCAGAGCACGGGAGTGAAGTGGAGCTTCACGGTTCCTTTCCGGATAGCCGCCTTCAGCTCCGCCTCAGTGAAGGGCTCGCCGGCAAGATACTTGGCGAGGAGCTCGTCGCTCTGCTCGGTGGCCGCTTCCACCAGCTTCTCGCGGGCGGCCTCGGCCTCCTTCTGATACTCCGGCGGGATGTCGATCTCTTCGGTCTCGGCCCCCGCTTCGGCGTCCAGGTAGCGCAGCGCCTTCATGCGGACGAGATCGATGACGCCATCGAAGCGTTCTTCGCGGCCCAGGGGAAGCTGAATCGGGACCGGCCGGGCGTTGAGCTTGGTCACCATCATCCGGGTACAGCGATCGAAGTCGGCGCCCTGCCGGTCCATCTTGTTCACGAAGGCGACCCGGGGGACGCTGTACTTGTCCGCCTGCCGCCATACCGTCTCCGACTGCGGCTCGACGCCGCCGACGGCGCAGAAGACGCCGATGGCGCCGTCCAGCACCCGGAGCGATCGCTCCACCTCGGCGGTGAAGTCCACGTGCCCGGGAGTGTCGATGATGTTGACGCGGTGCTCGCGCCATTCGGCCGTGGTCGCGGCGGAGGTGATGGTGATGCCGCGCTCCTGTTCCTGGACCATCCAGTCCATGGTCGCGGTCCCCTCGTGGACCTCGCCGATCTTGTAGATTCGGCCGGTGTAATAAAGGATGCGCTCCGTGGTCGTGGTCTTCCCGGCATCGATGTGCGCCATGATGCCGATGTTGCGCGTCCTTTCCAGGGAGAATTTTCTCGGCACTCGCACTACCTATAAGGCCCGAAGCGCTCGGGCAGAGACAGAAACGGGCCGGCACCCGACGGACTCCTCGTCACCGCAGGGAATGCGTTGAGCGTTACCAGCGATAGTGGGCGAAGGCCTTGTTCGCCTCCGCCATCTTGTGGGTGTCTTCTCTCTTCTTGATGGCGTTGCCGCGCATCTGGGCCGCGTCCAGGATCTCGGCCGCCAGCTTCTCCCGCATCGTCTTCTCGGAGCCCCGCTCGCTGCTGTATTGGATCAGCCAGCGGATCGCCAGCGACAGCCGGCGCGAGGGGTTGACCTCGACCGGCACCTGGTAGGTCGCGCCTCCCACCCGTCGGGACTTGACCTCCAGGATCGGCTTCACGTTGTCCACGGCCTTCTTCAGCAGCTTCACGGGATCGTCCTTGGTCCGATCCCGGACCAGATCCATGGCGCCGTAGAAGATCCCCTCGGCGGTGCTCTTCTTCCCGCGCTCCATGACGCAGTTCACGAACTTCGTCACCAGCTGGGACTGGTACATCGGATCCGGCGGGATCTCCCTCTTGGCGATCACTTTCCGTCTCGGCATGGCACCCTTTTTCAGCGCGACCCGGACCGACCCTCGCGGATCAGCTCGCGGCCGCCTTCTGTCGCTTCGCGCCGTATTTCGAGCGGCTCTTCTTCCGCCCCTCGACGCCCATCGAATCGAGCGTTCCGCGCACGATGTGGTAACGGACCCCGGGAAGGTCCTTCACCCGGCCCCCGCGGATCAGGACGATCGAGTGCTCCTGGAGATTGTGACCGACTCCGGGAATGTACGTCGTCACCTCGATGCCGTTGGTCAGCCGGACCCGCGCCACCTTCCGGAGCGCCGAGTTGGGCTTCTTGGGAGTGGAGGTGAACACGCGGACGCAGACGCCGCGCTTCTGGGGAGAGGCCTGCAGCGCCGGGCTCTTGGTGCGGCCTCGCTGCAGCCTCCGGCCGGTCTTCACAAGCTGATGGATCGTCGGCACTGAACCGAACCTCCGGAACTTTCTGTCCTGTGGAGCGTTGGGTCTTTCAGGCTCCCTGGTCGCCACGCGCGGGATCGCTTGGTGAAAAACCCGCGGATGGTATCAAACGACTTCAGTGCTGTCAAGGGGTTAGATGGCGCCTTTGTCCCCCTGCAACGACAGCAGCCCCTCCTCCGCCGCCGGGGGGAGCGCCGCCGCCACCTCTTCCGGAATCTCCGGCTCTTCCTCGACCACCGGAGGCTCGTCCGGCGCGATCGTGATTCTCCGATAGTATTCCATGCCGGTCCCGGCCGGGATGAGCCGGCCCATGATCACGTTCTCCTTGAGGCCGCGCAGGTAATCGACCTTGCCGCTGATCGACGCCTCGGTGAGCACGCGGGTCGTCTCCTGGAACGAGGCGGCGGAGATGAAGCTCTCGGTCGAAAGCGAGGCCTTGGTGATTCCGAGGAGAAGCGGGCGGCCGCGCGCCGGCTCCCCTCCCTCGTTGCGGACCCGGGCGTTCTCCTCCTGGAACCGGAACTTGTCGACCTGCTCCTCGATGATGAAGTCGGTGTCGCCGACTTCTTCGAGCTTGACCCACCGCATCATCTGGCGGACGACCACCTCGATGTGCTTGTCGTTGATGTTCACCCCCTGCAGCCGGTAGACCTCCTGGATCTCGTTCACCAGGTAGTCCTGGAGCTCGCTCTGGCCCTTGACGCGCAGGATGTCGTGCGGATTGATCGGCCCGTCGATCAGGGGCTCCCCCGCCTTCACCCTCTCCCCTTCCTGGATGTTGATGTGCACCCCCTTGGGGATCAGGTACTCGTGGCTGTCGCCTTCGTCGGTGACGACGAAGATCTTCCTCATCCCCTTCGCGACCTCGCCGTACTTGATGACGCCGTCGACCTCGGAGATGATGGCAGGTTCCTTGGGACGGCGCGCCTCGAACAGCTCGACGACGCGCGGCAGCCCGCCGGTGATGTCCTTCGTCTTGGTCGTCTCCCTCGGGATCTTCGCCAGGATCGTTCCCGGATGGACCTTGCTGTCGTTCGACACCATCAACAGCGCGCGCGACGGCAGGAGGTAGCGCCGCAGGATCTTCTTTTCCTGCCGGATCAGGATCTGGGGCTGGTGCTTCTCGTCCGGCGATTCCAGGACAACCTGCCGGGCGAATCCCGTGACCTCGTCGACTTCCTCCTTCATCGTCACCCCTTCGACGATGTCCTTGAACTCCACTTCCCCGCCCACCTCCGTGAGGATGGCGAAGGTGTAGGGATCCCACTCCACCAGGAGCGTTCCCGGCTCGATCTCCTGGCCGTCCGTGACCTTGACGGTCGCTCCGTAGACCACCGCGTGCCGCTCCTTCTCGCGGCCCTTAGGATCCTGGACGACGAGCATGCCGGTCCGGTTGATGGCCACCAGGTCCCCGTCCTTGTTCTGCACGGTGGCGAGGTTGATGAACCGGACGATTCCGGCGTTCTTCGATTCGAGCGTCGACTGTTCGGAGACGCGGCTCGCAGTGCCGCCGATGTGGAACGTCCGCATGGTAAGCTGCGTGCCCGGCTCGCCGATGCTTTGCGCCGCCAGGACGCCGACCGCCTCGCCCAGCTCGACCATCCTTCCGGTGGCCAGGTTCCGGCCGTAGCACTTGACGCAAACGCCCCGCTTGCTCTCGCACGTGAGCACCGAGCGGATCTTCACCCGCTCGATTCCGGAGGCCTGAATCAGGTTGGCGTAATCCTCGGTGATCTCCTGGTTGGTCTTGATGATCAGATCGCCGGTGAAGGGATCCACGATGTCCTCCATCGCGACCCGGCCGACGATCCGATCCCGCAGGGGCTCGATGACTTCGCCGCCCTCGATGATCGCCGAGACGTAGATCCCGTCGAGCGTCTGGCAGTCCTCTTCGTAGATGATTACGTCCTGGCAGACGTCCACGAGGCGCCGCGTCAGGTATCCCGAATCGGCGGTCTTCAGGGCGGTGTCGGCCAGGCCTTTCCGGGCTCCGTGGGTGCTGATGAAGTACTGCAGCACGTTCAGCCCCTCCCGGAAATTCGCCGTGATCGGAGTCTCGATGATCTCCCCCGAGGGCTTGGCCATCAGTCCCCGCATGCCGGCGAGCTGGCGCATCTGCTGCTTCGATCCGCGCGCGCCGGAATCGGCCATCATGTAGATCGGGTTGAACTCCCCGCCGCTGCGGTCGATCTTCTCCATCTCCTTGAACATCTCGTCGGAGATCCGCTCGGTCACGTCGGACCAGATCCCGATCACCTTGTTGTAGCGCTCGCCGTTCGTGATGGCGCCGTCGAGGTACTGCTGCTCGACGGCGATCTGCTCCCGTCGCGCCTCTTCTACGAGCTTCGGCTTGTTCGCCGGGATGACCATGTCGTCGATGCCGATGGACACCCCCGCCCGGGTCGCGTAGAGGAACCCGAGCGCCTTGATCTCGTCCACCATCACCACGGTCTTCTCGCTCCCCAGCCGCAGGTAGCAGTAGGACACCAGCTGTCCCAGACCCTTCTTCTTGAGGATGCCGTTGATGAACGGCACGCCTTCGGGCAGATGGTCGTTGAACAACACGCGGCCGACGGTGGTTTCGATCGACTGCTTCTCGACGTCCTGGACGTCGGTATGGAGGATGTCCTGGTCGTCGTAGACGGTGGTGAGATCCAGCAACTGGCCCGTGTACCGGAGCCGGACCGCCGCCAGGAGATCCACTTCCTTCCCCTCGAGGGCCAGGAGCGCCTCCTCCACCGAGTTGAAGGTACGCCCCTCGCCTTTGGCGCCGGGGCGCGCTTTGGTCAAGTAGTAGATCCCCAGGACGATATCCTGCGTGGGGACCACGACCGGCGCGCCGTTGGCCGGGGAGAGCAGGTTCTGCGTCGAAAGCATCAGGACCTGGGCCTCGATCTGGGCCTTGGGAGACAGGGGGATGTGGACCGCCATCTGGTCGCCGTCGAAGTCGGCGTTGAAGGCGGTGCAGACGAGAGGGTGGATCTTGATCGCCTTGCCTTCGACCAGGACCGGCTCGAACGCCTGGATGCCGAGGCGGTGCAGCGTCGGGGCCCGGTTCAGGAGGACCGGATGCTCCTTGATGACCTCCTCCAGGAAATCCCAGACCCGCGGCTTCTGGAGCTCCACCATCTCCTTCGCCGCCTTGATCGTCGAGACGAGCCCCTCCTGCTCGAGCTTGTTGTAGATGAAGGGCTTGAAGAGCTCCAGGGCCATCTTCTTGGGCAGGCCGCACTGATGCAGCTTCAGCTCGGGGCCGACGACGATCACCGATCGGCCGGAGTAGTCGACGCGCTTGCCCAGCAAGTTCTGGCGGAAGCGCCCCTGCTTCCCCTTCAGCGTGTCGGAAAGCGACTTCAGGGGACGGTTGTTCGTTCCCCGCAGGATCCGGCCCCGCCGGCCGTTGTCGAAAAGCGCGTCCACCGCCTCCTGGAGCATCCGCTTCTCGTTCCGGATGATCACTTCCGGCGCCTTGAGCTCGAGAAGCTTCTTCAAGCGGTTGTTCCGGTTGATGACCCGCCGGTAGAGATCGTTGAGGTCGGACGTCGCGAACCGCCCTCCGTCCAGCGGGACGAGGGGGCGCAGCTCGGGAGGGATCACCGGGATGACGTCCAGGATCATCCACTCGGGCTTGTTGCCCGACTTGCGGAAGGCCTCCACCACCTTCAAGCGCTTCGCGAACTTCAGGCGCTTCTGGACCGAGGTCTCCGACTTCATGCGCGCCCGCATCTCCACCGAAAGCTCCTCCACGCGGACCCGCTGGAGGAGCTTCTTGATTGCTTCAGCGCCCATCATCGCGGTGAAAGCGTGACCGTGCTCCTCGCGGAGCTGCCGGTAGCGATCCTCCGTCAGGAGCTCTTTCTCCTTGAGCGGAGTGCTGGCGGGATCGATGACCACGTAGGCCTCGAAGTAGAGGATGCGCTCCAGGTCCCGCAGCGTGATGTCCAGGAGATGGCCGATCCGGCTCGGAAGCCCTTTGAAGAACCAGACGTGGGACACTGGCGACGCCAGCTCGATGTGGCCCATCCGCTCGCGACGGACCTTGCTCTGGGTGACTTCGACGCCGCACTTGTCGCAGATGACGCCGCGATGCTTCATCCGCTTGAACTTTCCGCACAGGCACTCCCAATCGACGGTCGGCCCGAAGATCTTCGCGCAGAACAGACCGTCCCGCTCCGGCTTGAAGGTCCGGTAGTTGATCGTCTCGGGCTTCGTGACCTCGCCGTAGGACCACGAACGGATCTTCTCCGGTGAGGCCAGCGAGATGCGGATGGCCTCGAAATCGTTGATCGTTCGCGCCTTGTCCGAAAAGGGTGAGCTCTTGCTCAGGGGTCGGATTCCCTCGGCCACCAGGCTCATTTTTCACCCCCGCTGAGAAGTTGCACGTCAAGACACAGGCTCTGGAGCTCCCGTACGAGCACGTTGAACGATTCGGGGAGGCCCGGCTCCACCGTCGTCTCCCCCTTCACCAGAGCTTCGTAGATTTTCGTCCTTCCGTAGACGTCGTCCGATTTCGCGGTGAGCAGCTCCTGCAGGATGTGAGCCGCCCCGTAGGCTTCGAGCGCCCAGACCTCCATCTCTCCGAACCGCTGGCCTCCGAACTGGGCCTTGCCTCCCAGCGGCTGCTGGGTGATCAGGCTGTAGGGGCCGATGGAGCGGGCGTGGATCTTGTCGTCCACCAGGTGGGACAGTTTCATCATGTAGATGTAGCCGACGGTGATCTTCTGGTCGAACGCCTCGCCGCTCTTTCCGTCGTGCAGCATCGTCTTTCCCGACAGCGGCAGCCCGGCCTTGTGGAGCTGCTCCTTGATCTCCCCCTCGCGCGCGCCGTCGAACACGGGAGTGGCGAACTGGACCCCCAGAGCCTTGGCCGCCCATCCCAGATGCGTCTCCAGGATCTGGCCGACGTTCATTCGGGAAGGGACGCCGAGCGGGTTCAGGACGATTTCCACCGGCGTTCCGTCAGGGAGGTAGGGCATGTCCTCCACCGGCAGGATCCGGGCGATGACGCCCTTGTTCCCGTGCCGGCCCGCCATCTTGTCGCCGACGCTCAGCTTGCGCTTCATGGCCACGTACGCCTTGACCATCTTGATCACGCCGGGAGCCAGCTCGTCTCCTTTGCGGAGCTGGGCGATCTTCTCCTCGTAGAGCCGGCGGAGAATCTCCACCTTGCGCTCGTTCCGCTCGCCGATCTCCGTGATCTCCATCTGGTCGGACTTCTTGTGCTCCACCTCCATGCGGAGCAGATCGTCCACCGAGAGGTTGGCCAGGATCTCGTCGGTCAGCTCGGCCCCCTTGAGCAGCAGCTCCTTGCGGCCCCGCTTCTCCTTCAAGGGCGCCGAGAGCTTCTTGCCGAGCAGCAACTCCGTGATCCGCTTCCGATTCTCCTCCTTCAGGATGCGGATCTCGTCGTTGAGGTTCTTCTCCATCCGCGCGATCTGCTCCTGCTCGATCGCCAGGGCGCGGCCGTCCTTCTCGACCCCCTTGCGGCAGAAGATCTTGACGTCGACCACGGTGCCCTCGATCCCGGGCGGCGTGGTCAGCGAGGCGTCGCGGACATCTCCCGACTTCTCGCCGAAGATGGCCCGGAGGAGCTTCTCTTCCGGGGTCAGCTGGGTTTCCCCCTTGGGCGTGATCTTCCCGACCAGGATGTCCCCGGGCTTCACGTTGGCGCCGATGCGGATGATGCCGCTCTCGTCCAGGTCGCGCAGGAAGTCCTCGCTGACATTCGGGATGTCCCGCGTGATCTCCTCGGGGCCCAGCTTGGTGTCGCGGGCCTCGATCTCGAACTCCTCGATGTGGATGGACGTGAAGTAGTCGTCGGTGATCAGCTTCTCCGAGACGAGAATGGCGTCCTCGAAGTTGTAGCCGCGCCAGGGCATGAACGCGACCAGGACGTTTCGTCCGAGCGCCAGCTCGCCGCGATCGGTGCAGGGCCCGTCGGCCAGGACCTCTCCCCGCTTGACTCCCTGTCCAACCTTCACGACCGGATTCTGGTTGATGCAGGTGTTCTGGTTGGACCGCTTGAACTTCGTGAGGTTGTAGATGTCGGCCCCGAAATCCTCGCCTTCGCGGGGGCTCGCGGTGCCGTCGGAAGTCACCCGGATGATCACGCGCTGCGAATCGACATAGTCCACGACGCCGTCGCGCTGGGCGACCACGACCGCCCCCGAATCCTTCGCGGTGATCTCCTCCATGCCGGTCCCGACGAACGGCGCCTCCGCCCGCAGCAGGGGCACCGCCTGCCGCTGCATGTTCGACCCCATCAGCGCGCGGTTTGCGTCGTCGTTCTCCAGGAAGGGAATCAGGGAAGCCGCCACCGAAACGAGCTGCTTCGGCGAGACGTCGATGTACTGGACCTCGTCCCGGTGCACCAGCTTGAACTCTCCGGCGACGCGGGCCGAGACGCGCTCCTGCTCCAGCATGCCGCGTTCGTCGATCTCGGCGTTCGCCTGGGCGATGACGACTTTGTCCTCCTCCCAGGCGGTCAGGTAGAAGGGATGGGGCTCGAACTCCGGAAGCCGGATCTTTCTCCCGGTCGTCTTCCTCAGGCGCTTCAGCTCCTCCTCCATCTCATGCTTTTCGGCGACCTGGTTCACCTCGAAGTGGGAGTTCCCCCGGCTGATCACCCGGAAGTAATCGAGGACCCTCCCCTTGTCCACCTTCCGGTAGGGCGACTCGATGAACCCGAATTCGTTGATCCGGGCGTAGCAGGAAAGCGACGAGATGAGCCCGATGTTCGGCCCTTCCGGCGTCTCGATGGGACAGATCCGCCCGTAATGCGTCGGATGCACGTCGCGCACCTCGAAACCCGCCCGCTCCCGCGACAATCCGCCGGGTCCCAGGGCCGAAAGGCGACGCTTGTGGGTGATCTCCGAGAGCGGATTCGTCTGGTCCATGAACTGGGAAAGCTGGCTCGAGCCGAAGAACTCCTGAATCGCCGCCATGACGGGCTTGGCGTTGATCAGGTCGTGCGGCATGGCGGTGGTCATCTCCTGGTAGACGGACATCTTCTCCTTGATGGCCCGCTCCATGCGCACCAGGCCGATGCGGAACTGATTCTCGAGAAGCTCGCCGACCGCCCGCACCCGGCGGTTTCCCAGGTGATCGATGTCGTCCAGCGACCCGATCCCTTTCCGCAGCTTGAAGATATACTCGAGGACCTTGCAGAAGTCGGCGGAGGACAGCGTCCGGGTCTCCAGGGGAGTGTCGGCGATCTCGAGCTTGGTGTTGAACTTGAGCCGGCCCACCCGCGACAGGTCGTAGCGGTTGGCGTCGAAGAACATCCCCTCGAACAGGTTGCGGGAGCCTTCCAGGGTCGGGGGATCGCCGGGCCTCAGGCGCCGGTAGATCTCCACCAGCGCCTCATCCTGCGTCTTGATGGCGTCCTTGCGCAGCGTCTCCGAAAGGACGTTCCCGAGGTCGTCTTCGCCCGGGAAGAAGAGCTTCATCTCCTCCAGGCCGCGGGCCATCACCTCGGAGATGACCTTCTCCGTCAAGGGTTCGTTCGCCTCCAGCAGGACCTCTCCCGTCTTCATGTCGACGAGATCAGCCGCGGCGTAGGCCCCCTCCAGGGCTTCGAGATCCACCGGGATGGCGGCGATCTTCGACTTCTCCAGCTGGGCGATCATGGCGCGGCGGATTTTCTTGCCCTTGGGAACGATCACTTCATCGGTCTTGGGATCCACAACGTCCGCCTTAGCCTTGTGTCCCGCCAGACCCGGGGAGACGATCCACTGGATCTTCTTCCCGTCGAAGGTGATCCGCTCGACGGCGTAGAAGGCCTTCAGGATCTCCTCGTCGGTCTTCAGGCCCAGCGCCCGCAGGAAAATCGTGCCGAGGAACTTCCGCTTGCGGTCGATGCGCACGTACAGGATGTCCTTGGCGTCGTACTCGAACTCCACCCAGCTTCCCCGATAGGGGATGATCTTCGCCATGAACACCGTGCGGTTGTGATTGCTCTGGAAGAACACGCCGGGGGAACGGTGCAGCTGGCTGACGATCACGCGCTCGGTGCCGTTGATGATGAAGGTGCCGTTCTCGGTGAGCAGCGGGATTTCGCCGAAATAGACCTCCTGCTCCTTGATGTCGCGGATTTCCTTGGCGCCCGTGGTCGTGTCCTTCTCGAACACCTTGAGCCGGATCTTGACCTTCAGCGGGACGGTGTAGGTCATGCCACGCTCCTGGCATTCCTGCACGTCGTACTTGAACTTCAGGGAGACGGGATCGCCGCACATGTCGCAGATGCTGATCCGGCTCTCGTTGACGTGGCCGCAATCGGTGCAGACGACGCTGAAGACCTTGGGGTTCTGGACCGCGATCTTCTTCCCGCACTTGGCGCAGGACATGCGGAGATGCTGGAGCCCCTCCAGCTTCCCGCACTTGCACTCCCAGTTGCCGATCGAGTATTCCTCGAACTCGAGGGACGAAGTGCCGCGGAAATCGGAGATGGGGAAGATCGACTTGAAGACCGCCTGAAGGCCGGTGTCCTCCCGGTCCGCGGGCGCGGTGTACATCTGCAGGAACCGCTCGTAGGAGTGCTTCTGCACCTCGATCAGGTTGGGAATCGGGATCGACGTGTGAATCTTCGAGAAGTTCAGCCGCTCGGAATGGGATCCTGAGTGTGCGTTCTGATCCACTTCGTTCGCTCCAGTGTCTGGTTTTTTGCGCAAGAAAGAACAACGCCCGGCGGAACCCTCGGCCCGATCCGGGTCCCGGCGATCGCCGGCTCGCCCCGATCGGCCGGACGAGGCCTACTTCAATTCCACTTTGGCGCCGGCTTCCGCGAACTTCTTCTTGATCTCCTCGGCCTCCGCCTTGGTGACTCCCTCTTTCACGGGCTTGGGAGCCCCGTCGACCAGGTCCTTGGCCTCTTTCAGCCCAAGGCTGGTGACCTCTCGGACGGCCTTGATGACGTTGATCTTCTTGTCGCCCACCTCGGTCAGCACGACGGTGAAGGAGTCCTTCTCCTCCGCCGGCGCCGCGGCCGCGGCGCCCGCCCCGGGCATCGCCATCGCCGGCATGGCCACGGCGGCGCTGACGCCGAACTCGCTCTCGATCTCCTTCACCAGCTCGGAAATCTCGAGCATCGGCGCTTCTTTCAGATACTTCTTCACGTCCTCTTTCGTAATCGCGGGCATCGTCGTCCTCCTAGGGTGAGTCCCGTTGCTTTCTGATGTCTGCGTCTTCGTCCCATTCCGGCCGGGATGCCGATCGTCCTTTCCCCGGAGGGGCGATCAGCCGGTCTGCTTGTTCTTGGCGATCTGATCCAATACGGAGGCGAAATCCCTCAGGGGGGAAAGCAGCGCTCTCTGGAACGACGCCAGCGGCGCGGTGAGGAGTCCCGCGAACCGGGCGACGAGCGTTTCGCGGCCCGGAAGGCTCGCCAGATTGCCGAGATCCGCCACGCTCAAGGGCCGGCCCTCCAGAAGGCCCGCCTTGAACTCGAGCGCCGGATTCTCCTTGGCGAACTCGGTGAGCACCTTCACGAGCGCGATCGGCTCCTGGGGATGGTACGTGAGGGCCAGGGGGCCGCGAAGGTGCTGGCGCAGCGGCGCGAGCGGCGTCTCCTCGAGGGCTCTGCCCGCCAGCCGGTTCTTGAGCACCCGGTAGGTCGAGGAGGTCTTGCGGATCCGGGCCCGAAGATCGGTGACCTGATTCACCGTCAGGCCCCGATAGCCGAAGAGGAAGACGCTCTGGACCCCCTGCAGCTCCTGGCGCAGGCTTTCCACGTGCTTCTCTTTCTCAGCGCGGTTCACTTCCACTCTCCTTTCAGCCGCCCCGGATCGACTAGGCCAGGGATTCGAGGCTCGCCGCGTCGAGCGCGACGCTGGGGCCCATGGTGCTGGAAATGTGCACCGACCTCAGGTACTTGCCCTTGGCCGTGTGGGGTTTGGCCCGGAGGACGGCCGCGACGAGCGTCCGGGCGTTCTCCAGCAGCTTCTTCTCCTCGAACGAGGCCTTGCCGAACACGGTGTGAACGATCGAAGTCTTGTCCACCCGGAATTCGACCTTGCCCGCCTTGATCTCCTGGATCGCCTTGGCGACGTCGAACGTGACGGTGCCGACCTTCGGGTTCGGCATGAGTCCTTTCGGGCCGAGGATCTTTCCGAGCTTGCCGACTTCCTTCATGGTGTCCGGGGTGGCCACGACGGCGTCGAAGTCCGTCCACCCCCCCTGAATCTTCTGGACCATCTCCAGTCCGCCCGCGAAATCGGCGCCGGCGCGCTCCGCCTCCGCGATCTTCTCCCCCGACGCGATGGCGAGAACCCGCTTCGTTTTGCCCGTGCCGTGCGGCAAGACCACCGTGCCGCGGACCATCTGGTCCGCATGCTTCGGATCGACGCCGAGCAGGAACGCGATCTCCATCGTCTCGTCGAATTTCGAGGGCTTCACCCGCCGGACCAGGGGGATCGCCTCCTCCAGGGTGTAGCCGCGGGTCTCGATCTCCTTCCGGGCCGCCCGGTATTTCTTTCCTTGCTTCGCCATCTTTCCTCTCCGCTCCCGCCTCCCTCCGGCGACCGGGGGAATCGGCGGGCCAGGGCCGTCAGCCTTCGACGACCTCGATCCCCATGCTTCGGGCGGTCCCCATCACGGTCCGGACCGCCGCCTCCACGGAACTGCAGTTCAGGTCTGGGAGTTTCGTGCGGGCGATCTCCTCCACCTGGGCGCGCGTCACCTTCCCCACTTTCTCCTTGTTGGGAGCCCCCGAGCCTTTCGCCAGGCCCGCCACTTTCTTGAGCAGGATCGCGGCCGGAGGAGTCTTCGTCACAAACGAGTAGCTCCGATCGGAGTAGACCGTGATCACGACAGGGATGATCAGGCCTTCCTGCTTCGCCGTCTTGGCGTTGAACGCCTTGCAGAAGTCCATGATGTTCACGCCCTGCTGGCCGAGAGCCGGCCCGACGGGCGGAGCGGGGGTCGCCTTCCCGGCGTTAATCTGCAGCTTGATGTAGCCCTGGATCTTCTTGGCCATTCCGCGTCTCCCGGCCCGGCACGGGCCGTTCTAGAGTTTTTCGACTTTCAGAAAATCGAGCTCCACCGGCGTGGCGCGGCCGAAAATCGTCACCATCACCTTGAGGGTCGCGCGATCGTTGTTGACCTCGTCCACCACTCCCTGAAAGTTCGTGAACGGGCCGTCGATGATGCGGACCTGCTCGCCACGCTGGAACTGGAATTTCGGCTTCGGCTTCTCGGCGGCCACCGACACCTGGTTGATGATCCGATCGACTTCCTCCTGGGTGAGAGGGGTCGGCTTGCTCCCCATCCCCACGAAGCCCGTCACCTTCGGGGTGTTCTTGACGACGTGCCAGGCGTTGTCGGACATCTCCATGTTGATCAGGACGTAGCCCGGGAAAAACTTCTTCTTGCTGATGATCTTCTCCCCGCTGCGCATCTCGATCACGTCTTCGGTGGGGATCAGAATCTCCCCGATGACCTCGTTCATGCCGAGGGCGTCCACCCGCTGCTTGAGCGATTCGCGGACCTTTCCTTCGTAGCCGGAATAGGTGTGCACGATGTACCACTGCTTCGCCATGGACTCTCCGCGCGGACCGTTCCGGTCGCTACCTGAAATACCCGAAGAGCCACGTGACCCCGTGGCCCAGGAGCCAATCCACTCCGAACAGAAACACCGAGAAGATGAAGACGGTGATGATCACCACCATCGTCGTCCCTTGGACCTCGAGCCGGCTGGGCCACGTCGTGCGCTTCAGCTCGACGTTCACTTCCGTCAGGAAGCGGCGTATCTTCTCGATCCATTCCTTCATGATCTTCGACTCTCTGGGCGGTTCAGGACCGGAGAGAACTGGCAGGCCAGGAGGGATTCGAACCCCCAACATCCGGTTTTGGAGACCGGCGCTCTAGCCATTCGAGCTACTGGCCTGCACGCTCCGCCCCCACGCCGCCTACTTCGTTTCCTTGTGCAGGGTATGGGCGCGGCAGTGGCTGCAGAACTTCTTGAGCTCCAGCTTGCCGGTCGTCTTTTTCTTGTTCTTCGTCGACGTGTAATTCCGCCGCTTGCACGCCGAGCACTCGAACACGATGTTGTCTCTCACCGCCGCCTCTCCCGCGTCGTCCCGCTCAAGCCTGAATCTCGGTGACGGTTCCAGCCCCCACCGTGCGCCCGCCTTCCCGGATCGCGAACCGCAGCCCCTTGTCCATCGCGATCGGGGTGATCAGCTCGATGCTCAGGCTCACGT
>DASYRE010000023.1 GCA_036004685.1 Candidatus Polarisedimenticolia bacterium
TGAGGTGGGAGAGCTTCTTGTAGGCCCCTTGTGACACCGCCTCCTCTCCGATGAGCCGGGCAAGCATTCCTTCGAGCGGGTCCGACTGCGGCGCGGGCGCCGTGCGACCGGCGGAGGGAATCGCCCATAGGAGAAGCACGCAGGAAATCCCCCTCCACGCGACGCGCAGCGGACGGTAGGACATGACGGACTCCTTCGACATGCGTAATCGTGGGACGGGAGGAGGGATTCTGGAAGCAGCCCGGCAGGTTGTCAAACGAGGATGCGGACGCCACAAGTGGGCTTTGAGTACGAGCTTGATAGAATGCGGTGGCTGTTTGCATGACGCACGCCTGTGATGGGCCCTGGATGTTCCCATGACGAGAATCGAGCAGCTCCAGAAGACGGGAATTCGTCGCCTCGGAACGAAGGAGCGCGGGTTCCATTACAAAGGTCCCGCGGATGCCGCGGTCTCGGCGGCGGATCGGAATCGCATCCACCAGCTCAAGATCCCGCCCGCCTGGAACGACGTTTGGATCAACTCGGCCGCCGGAGGGACGGTCCAGGCGATGGGCCGGGACGCCGCCGGCCGCCTGCAGTATCTGTACCACGCCGATCACCTGCGCCGCAGGGAAGCCAGGAAGTTCAGGCGCCTGATCCTATTCGCCCAGGCGCTCCCCAAGATGCGCGGCGCGGTCGCCGCGCACCTCCGGCGGCCGGGCCTGGGAAAAGAGACGGTGATGGCCTCGATTCTGAGGATTCTCTCGACCTGTTTCCTGCGGCCCGGGAGCCAGGTCTATGCCAGCGAGAACGGGAGCTTCGGCCTGGCGACGCTGCGGCGCAGACACGTGCGGGTCCAAGGGAACGTCGTGGAGTTCGACTTCACCGGAAAGTCGGGAGTGCAGCAGCAAAGCCGCCTCAAGGACCGCCGCGTCGCCCGGATCGTCCGCGGCCTGCTGAGACATCCCTCCCGCGATGTCTTCAAGTTTCAAAACGGCGACGGCGAGTTCGTCAACGTCACGCGCCACCACATCAACGAGTACATTCGAGAAGTCATGGGCGAGAGCTTCAGCGCCAAGGATTTCCGCACCTGGGCGGGGACGCTCGTCTGCGCCTGCGCCCTCGCGAAGTTTGGCGCCGAGAACGCCGAGACCGGCGCGGCGCGCAAGCGTAAGGTAGTCGCGGCGATCCAGGAGACGGCGGACATCCTCGGGAACACGCCGGCGGTCTGCCGCAGCTCCTACATCTGCCCCGAGATCCTGCAGGGCTTCGAGAAGGGAAGAGTCATCCGCCGCTTCTTCAAGAGTCCCGAGGAATTGATTTCCTATCGCGGCCGAAGCCTGCACGTCGCCGAGAAGTCGCTTCTGGCTTTCATGAAACGCAGCTCCGCCGATTAGAGAATCGGGATGACGCGCCGGCTCCCGTCGATTCTCGTGCTTGCCGCCGTTCTCGCCCAGGGCGGGTGCGCCATCCTGCCGCACTTCGCGGGCCAGCGAAACCAATATCAGTTCCAGCCCCCCTTTCCCGTCGAGGACCCCCAGTTCCGCCGATCGCTCGACAACATCGGCGGCGTCATCGTGGGCGGCAACTCCGCCGTGCTGCTCGAGAACGGCGACGGGTTCTTTCCCGCCATGCTCAAGGACATCCGGGAGGCCAAGGTCTCGGTCAATCTCGAGGCCTTCATCTACAAGCCGGACGAAGTCGGAAGGCAGTTCGCCGACGCGATGATCGAGGCGTCCCGCCGAGGAGTCGAAGTGCGTCTCATGGTCGACGCTCAGGGCTCGAAGCTGGGGAGCCTCCGGAAAGAGCTCGAGGCCGCAGGCGTCATCTGCAGGGATTACCGGCCGGCCAGCCGCTACCCGATCTTCGGCCGGCGCACGCACCGCAAGCTCCTGGTCATCGACGGCAAGATCGCCTACACCGGCGGGTTCTGTTTCGAGAAGCGCTGGCTGGGAAACGCCCGCGACAAGACCGAGATTCATGACAGCGCGGTGCGCGTCACCGGCCTGGTCGTGTCACAGATGCAGGCGGTTTTCTGCGAGGACTGGACGTTCACGACCGGCGAGATCCTCGCCGGCGACGTCTTCTATCCGAAAACGGCGCCGGCCGGATCGATGGAATCCCAGGCGGTCAAGACCTCCAAGGGCGACGCTTCGTCCCTGCCGAAGATGCTCTATTTCATGGCAATCCAAGCCGCCCGCAAGAGCATTCACATCCAGAACTCCTACTTTCTCCCCGACCGGCAGATTCGCAAGGCGCTGATCGCGGCGGCGAACCGGGGCGTCGACGTGAAGGTGATCGTTCCCGGCAGGCACATCGACTTCCCGCCGGTCCGCCTCGCCTCCCGCTTTCACTACGGCCCCCTCCTCCAGGGAGGAGTCAAGATTTACGAGTACCGGCCGTCGATGATCCACTCCAAGACTTTGATCGTCGACGGCATCTTCTCGACCATCGGCTCGATCAATCTCGACGTGCGCTCGATGTCGAAGAACGCCGAAGTGAGCCTGTCGTTCTACGACCGCTCGTTCTCGGGGGCGATGGAGGCGATGTTCCAGAGGGATCTGAAGATCAGCGAGGAGATCACGTACGAAGGCTGGAAGCACCGCGGCGTGGCCACCCGCTTCTTCGAGCTGCTGTCGGGGATGTTCGAGCCGCTGTATTGAGCCGGCAAGGCTGACCCGCAAGCCCGCGCCGTCGCCGCCTACGCTTCGGGCAGCTCGGTCACCGCATCCGTCACCCTCACCCCGCGCCTGGCGTACTCGGCGAGGAAAGCCTCGACCAGGCGCCCGCCTCGGCGGCCAGCAGCTCCAGCGGGAACACCCCGGGCTTCCGGGCATTGACACCATACTCCGGACTCCGAAAATCCTGCCTGGGCGCCGGGTGCCGGTGAAACGCCCTCCGGCCGGGCCCGGCGCGGTGAAACTTTTCCCAAAACCAGCGGTATTAACAGCATCGTCAGGGTTTGCGGTGACTTGGCGGAACCGTGTCGCGGGTGAGGGTGTCGGGAGCCCGTTGGACCGCATCATGACCCGGAGAACACGCCGGAGCGCCGGCCCCGCCGGCTCAAGGGGGAAAACGTGCAAACGCTGTTGCTGGACCTGCGCTACGCGTTTCGCGTGCTGCGCAAGCGCCCTGCGTTCGCGTCGATCGCCATCCTCACCCTGGCCCTGGGCATCGGCGCCAACACGGTGATGTTCACCGTGGTGCACGCCGTCCTGCTCCGCCCGCTGGGCTTCCGCGATGCCGCGCGGCTGATCCTGGTGGCCGAGAAGAACGACTTCAACACCATCACCGTGTCGTACCAGAACTACCTGGATTGGCGCGACCAGAGCCATTCGTTCGACGGGCCGTTGCAGGCGACGCAAGGCGCCAACACGACCCTCACGGGCGCCGGCGAGCCGGAGCGCCTGAGCCTGCGGCGGATCACTGCGGGCCTCCTGCCAATGCTCGGGGTGACCCCCGTGATCGGGCGCGGCTTCACGGAAAGCGACGATCGCGCCGGCGCGCCGGCGGTGGCGCTGCTCAGCTACGGCTTGTGGCAGAGGCGTTTCGGCGGGTCCGCGGACGTGCTCGGAAAGAGCCTCGCTTTCGACGCGCAACCCTGCACCATCGCTGGAGTGCTCCCCCGGGGATTCGAGATCCTCCAGCCGGCGGAGGTGTTCGTTCCGTTCCATCCTTGGGCGTCGACGCTGCCCGACGATCGCAACTGGCACCCCGGCATCGTCGCGGTGGGCCGGCTCAAGGCCAGCGTGTCGCGCGAGCAGGCGCGCGCCGAAATGGTCGCCATCACCAAGGGTCTCGAGCAGCAATACCCGGACTACAACACCGGCATCAGCGCCGACGTGGTCGGGCTGCAGGACCAGATGGTGAAGAACGTCCGGCCGGCGCTCTGGATCCTCCTCGGCGCCGTGAGCTTCGTGCTCCTGATCGCCTGCGCCAACGTCGCGAACCTGCTGCTGGCGCGCGCCGCCTCCCGCGGCCGGGAGGTCGCCATCCGGACTTCCATGGGCGCCAGCCGCGCGCGCCTCGTCCGCCAGCTGCTCACCGAGAGCGTGTTGCTCGCGCTCACGGGCGGGGCGATCGGGCTGTTCTTCGCCTGGATCTCCCTGGACGCGCTGCTCAAGCTCGCGGCGGGCGCCTTGCCCGCCGCGTTCTCCGTCGGGCTGGACCCCGCGGTTCTCGCCTTCACGTTCACGGTCGCGGTCGGCACGGGCCTGGCCTTCGGCGTGGCGCCGGCGCTCCGCACGACCAAGCTCGACCTGCGGGAGTCCCTGAGCGAGGGCTCGCGCGGCGCGACCGGCGGTCCCAAGATGCAACGCACGCGGCGCATGCTCATCACGGCGGAGATCGCGCTGGCCATGCTGCTGCTCGTCGGGGCGGGGCTGCTGCTCAAGAGCTTCGCCCGCCTGCAGAGCGTCTCCCCGGGGTTCCAGGCGGATCACCTGTTCGTCGCCGACCTGCCGCTGTCGCAGGCGTCGTATGCCGAGCCGGCGCGGCGCGCCGAGTTCTTCGACCGCGTCGTGGAGCGCGCCGCCACGCTGCCAGGGGTGCGCTCCGCGGGGGCCGCGTCGTTCTTGCCGGTGAGCGGCGCCGGCGGCTTGCTGCACTTCAACATCACCGGGCGCCCCCCGAAGGGGCCGCACGACTTCATCGCCGCCGGCTACCGCGTCGTGACGCCCCGTTATTTCGAGACGATGGGGATGCCGGCGGTCAAGGGCCGGCTGCTCACCGCAAGGGACGACGAGCGCGCTCCGTCGGTCGTCGTGATCAACGCGACGATGGCGCGCACCCATTTCCCGGGCCAGGAGGCGCTCGGGCAGCGGCTCCAGCTCGGCGCCACGCCGGACGACAGCATCCCGACGATGGAGGTCGTCGGCGTCGTGGGCGACGTGATTCAGGGGCTCGATCTCGAGCCCAAGGCGGAGATGTACCTGCCCTACCGCCAGGCGGACCGGATCCTGCCCGCTTTCCAGCTGTCGATCGTGATGCGAACGGCCGGCGAGCCGCTTCTGCAAGCCGCGGCGCTGCGGCGCGCCGTCGCCGAGATCGATCCCAGCCAGCCGCTCGTGCATCCGCGCACCATGGAGGACGACGTGGCCGCCTCGGTGGCGCAGCCGCGGTTTCGCACCTGGCTGATCGGCATCTTCGCCGGCCTGGCGCTGCTGCTCGCCGCGGTCGGGATCTACGGCGTCATGT
Source organism: Candidatus Polarisedimenticolia bacterium (assembly GCA_036004685.1). NCBI lineage: Bacteria > Pseudomonadati > Acidobacteriota > Candidatus Polarisedimenticolia > Candidatus Polarisedimenticolia bacterium. The sequence continues at coordinate 5,176 of DASYRE010000023.1, forward strand.
CGTACAGCGTCACGCAGCGCACCAGCGAGATCGGCGTGCGCATGGCCCTCGGCGCGCAGCGGCGCGACATCCTGCGCGCCGTGGTGGGTGAGGGGCTGCGCTTCACGCTGCTCGGCGTCGCCCTGGGGCTCGCGGGCGGGCTTGCCGTCACGCGGCTGCTGCAGGGCTTCCTGTACGGCGTCAGCGCCTCCGATCCCGCCACGTTCGTCGGCGTCGCGGCCCTCCTCGTCGCGGTCGCCGTGCTGGCCTCGCTCGCCCCCGCGCGGCGCGCCACGCGGGTGGATCCAATCGAGGCCCTGCGCTACGAGTAGCCCTCACGCCGCCAGCTCGTGAGCGCTGCCCCCGACCCTCAACCCTAAGCTTGGACGACGAGGGTCGTCGCACCGCCTCAGAGGCCCCAATCACCAGTAGGTCACAATCAGGTCCAGACGAAGGAGCCGCGGGCTCCTTATAATGAGCCGTGGAAGTGTTGCAATGAGGACTGCCAGCGAAGACGGATCCCCATGCCCAACATGAAAGCTGCGGCGCTTTATCGTCCTTTCGTTGTATGGACCGAGTGCATCATTGGGCTCGCCGCGGCGTTGCTTCTCCTCTCGTCGGCCCCGCCAGACCCGTTGCCGCCGCCAGGAAAGCCCCCCATCGCACCCGTCCGAAAAGTGGTGGATGATTACTTCGGAATCAAGGTCACCGATCCCTACCGCTACCTGGAAAACCTTCAGGATCAGGAAGTGCAAGCCTGGTTGAAAGCCCAGAACGATTTCACGAAGGCCACGCTCGGGCGCCAACGGGCCCGCGCCAGCCTGTTGGCTCGCGTGAAGGAGCTCGACGAGTCGGCGCCCGGCCGCGTGGGCGGCATCCGCCGCCTGCCGGCCGGCCCGATTTTCTATCTGAAGGCGTTGTCGAAGGAATCGGTATTCAAGCTCGTCATGCGGGATCACGGCGCCGGCGAGGAGAGGGTTCTGGTGGACCCGGAGGGAATGGCCGACGGCGGCCCGCCGCACACGATCGATTATTACACGCCGTCGGATGACGGAAACTACGTTGCCTACGGAGTGTCGCCGGGCGGCTCGGGAGAGTCCGTCATGCGGATCCTTGACACGCCCACCCGGCAGAACACGGCCGAGATCATCGATCGGGCCGAGTTCGGCGATCACATCGGTTGGCGGCCGGATGGCCGGTCATTCTTTTACAATCGGCTTCAGGCGACCCCGACCAATTCGCCGCCCAGTGAGAAGTATCTCAGGAGCAGAGTCTACCTCCATGTCGTTGGAGCGGATCCCGCGAAGGATGTGCCCGCGTTCGGCTTCGGGGTCTCGCCGCGCGTGAGGCTGGAACCGGCGGACATCCCCTGGATCATGACCGCACCCGGATCGCGCCATGTGCTGGGTATCGTGCAACACGGAGTGCAAAACGAGGTCACGGTCTACGTCGCGCCGCTCGATTCGGTCGCCACCCCGGACACCCCCTGGCGCAAGGTCTGCGACGTTGAGGATGACGTCACCAGCGTCGCGCTGCGCGGCGACGATCTCTACTTGATGACTCACAAGAACGCCTCGCGCTTCAAGGTGATCCACACCCGGGCGTCGAAACCCGATCTGGGTCGCGCTGACGTGATCCTGGCTCCTTCCGAGGCGGTAGTTACGGATCTCGCCGTGGCGCACGATGCCCTCTACGTCCGGATCCGCGATGGAGCCGGCGGCCGACTCCTGAGGGTCCCCTTCGCAGCCGGGGCCAAGCCCGAGCCCGTAGAACTGCCCTCGGACACTTCCATCGGGATTGAGCCGAGCGACCCCCGGATCCCGGGCGTCGTCTTTATCGGGATGGGATGGACACGAGCCCCCCGGGTCTTCGCCTACGATCCTCGGACGAAACGCGTGGCCAATCTGGGTCTTCTGCCCGCCGGAACGTTCGACTCCCCTCCCTCCCTTGAAGCGTTGGAAGTGAAGGTGCGCAGCGCCGACGGCACGATGATTCCTCTTTCCATCATCCACACCCGCGGGCTGACGCTCGACGGTTCGCACCCGACGCGGCTGTACGGCTACGGCGCCTATGGAATATCGATCGACCCCTACTACGACCCGAAGTCTCTCGCCTGGCTCGAGAGAGGCGGCGTTTACGCGGTCGCGCACGTGCGCGGTGGCGGCGAATACGGCGAAGACTGGCACCAGGCGGGCCGAAAGCTCACCAAGCCCAACAGCTGGCGCGATTTCATCGCGTGCGCCGAATATCTGATCGCCCGGAAGTTCACGTCACCGGCGCATCTCGCCGCCGAGGGCAGAAGCTCGGGCGGCGCCCTGGTCGGGCGGGTCATCACCGAGCGGCCGGATCTCTTCGGGGCCGCGATCCTAGAGGCCGGCGACACCGACTCCTTGCGGACCGAGCTCATGGAGACCGGCCCGGCGAACATCCCCGAATTCGGCACGGTGAAAGAGCGCGACGGATTCAAGGCTCTCTACGACATGAGCGCCTACGCGCATGTCATCGAGGGCGCGCGCTACCCGGCCGTCATGCTGCTCACGGGGATCAAGGACCACAACGTGGCTCCTTGGCAGCCGGCCAAGATGGCTGCCCGCCTGCAGGCGGCGACCACCGGTGGCAGACCCGTCCTGCTGCGCGTCGAATACGAGAGCGGGCACGGCATCGCGTCCACGAGGAAGCAGTGGCAAGAACAGCTGGCGGACAAGTTGGCGTTCCTCTTCTGGCAACTCGACCCAACCGCGCCGCCCTAGGTGGCATCGGGTTCGGGTTCCCCTTCACGGAATCCTTGTAAAGCGGAGTGCATTTCGGTACGCGAAATCCGTCGATACGAGGAGGCACAAATAGTGGAGAAAGGAGAGCTTGCCGAATCGGCGAGTGGTTTAGAATCAACCATGCGAAAGTGGCGGAACTGGCAGACGCGCCGGACTTAGGATCCGGTGGGGAAACCCTTGGGGGTTCGAATCCCCCCTTTCGCACCAACCCTCTTCATCATTCTTCCCGCAAGGCGATCAGAGGATCGACGCGGCTCGTGCGGCGGGCGGGAACGTAGGCGCTGATCAACCCCACGGATGCCACGACCAGCGCGGCTGCGGCGAGGCTCACCGGATCCCCCGGCTCGACCTCGAAGAGCAGCGCGCGCAGAAATCGCGTCGTGGCGACCGCGGCGAGCACGCCCGCCACGACGCCGCCCGCGACGAGGAGCGCCGCATCGTGCATCACCAACCCCATCACCTGGCGGGACGAGGCGCCGAGGGCCACGCGGATCCCGATCTCGCGAGTCCGCTGCCGCACCTGCCACGAGATGATCGTTCCGAGCCCGAGGGCCGCGAGCGCGGTGGCCGTGGTCGCAAACAGGCCGAAGACCGCCGCCGTGAAGCGCGGGTGCTCGACCTCCTGCGACACGGCGTCGCTGAGCACCACGACGTCGTCGATCGGCAGGTCCCGATCGATGGCGCGGACTTCGGCGCGAATGGCGGCCGCCAGCGTCCCCGGATCGCCGTCGGCGCGCAGCACGAACGTTTGCACCGGGTAGGGGCATTGCGCCGAACTGATGTAGAGATCGAGCCGCGGGTCGCGCAAGCCGCGATACTTCGCGTCGCCGACGATGCCGACGACCGTGAACCACTGCTTGTCGTAGGGCGAGCCGGGCAGCGGAAACTGCAGGCGCCGCCCGAGTACCGGGCCCTCGGGCCAGAACCGTCGGGCGAAGCTCCGGCCCACGACGGCCACCCCGGGCCGGCCGTCGCGATCGTCGGCATGGATGTCCCGTCCTTCGAGTAAGGGAATACCCAGCGTGGCGAAGTAACCGGGGGAGATGGCTTCGAGATTCGTGAGCGGGTTCCGCCGGGCGTCCGCGGGGCTCTGGCCTTCGATGATGACCGACCAGTCCATGCCGACTGTCCCCCAGAACGGACGCAGCAGCACGGCCGCCGTCCGGCGCACGCCGGGCAGAGTCGCAAGCCGCGGGAGCAGCCGGTCGGCGAACCGCAGGCTGTCTTCCGCCTTTGGATAGCGGCTCGGCGGCTGCGGGACGGCGAAGGCCAGCACCCGGTCGGCGCGGAAGCCCACGTCCACGGCGCGCAACTTGAGGAAAGACCGGCCGACGAGGCCGGCCGCAACGATCAGCACGACGGAGAGCGCAATCTCCCCCGAGACAAGCACGCGGCGGAGCACCGCACGATCTCCGGAGAGCGCGCCTCCGCCTCGCTTCAGCACGGTCTGCACGTCGGCTGTCGTGGCCTGCAACGCGGGAATCAGCGCGCAGAGGACGGTCACGATCGACACCAAGCCGAGCGCGAAGGCGAGCACGCGTCCGTCGACGCCGACGTCGGCGAGCCGGGGGATGTCGGCGGGCCCCCACAGCTTCGCCACTTCGACCAGGCCGATGGCGAGCAGGAGGCCGAGCGTTCCGCTCGCGGCGACCAGTAACGACGATTCGGCGAACGCCTGGCGCACGAGATGCGATCGCTCGGCGCCGAGCGCCACGCGCATCGCGACGTCGCGGGCGCGGGCGGCGCCGCGCACCAGGAGCAAGCCTCCGACGTTGGTGCAGGCGACCGCGAGTAGCACGAGCACCGCGGCCAGCAGCGCCCACAGAGCCGGACGCGTGTCACCCAGCAGCTCGCGCGCCAGCGGCATCACCGACAGCTCCTCCCGCCCGCGCGCAGGATGGAACTTGCGTGCGATCTCGTCGACCGGCGTGGACAGATCCGCGCGGACGCCGTCGGGCGTGACGCCCTTTTTCATCCGTCCGATCATCTCCATCCATCCGGCGCCGCGCTCCTCAACGTATTCGGGGACGGCGTGCGCGACCGTCACCCACAGATCGGTCCCCGCCGGATAGGCGAACCACCGCGGCGCCACACCCGCGAGGAGGAACGCCCGGCCGTCGAGCGTCAGGCTGCGCCCGACGACGGTCGGATCGGCGCCAAAGCGCCTGCGCCAGAACCCGTCGCTCATCACCACGCTGGGAGGTGACGCTGGATCATCGTCGACGGTCGTGAGGGTCCGCCCGATGGCGGCGGAGACGCCGAGCACGTCGAAGAAATTTCCCGACACGATTCTCATCGGCACCTGCACGGGATCGTCCTGGCCCGTCAGGGTCATTCCGGTGCCGGTGTTCTGCACCGCGACCACGGCCTCGAGGCTGCGGCCGATGCCGGCGATGTCGCGGACATCCGGCCAGGAGAACGCCCGCCGCACCGTGTCGCGGCCCGGGGCTACCCCCCAGATTCCGACGAGCCGGTCGGCGCGCGGGAAGGGCAGCGTCCGCAGGACGACGCCGTTCACGATGGTGAAGACCGCGACGGAAGCGCCGATCGCGGTGGCCAGGCAGGCGATGGAAGCGAAGGTCACCGACGGCGTCCGGGCCAGGGATCGTGCCGACTGCCGGAGCTCGGTCATGAAATCGTCCAGCATGCTGCCTCCAACCCCGGATCGCGACCGCCGTACGATCGCTCGTTGCCTCCGAGCGCTTGTCACTGGTGCAGACCCGCTGGACGCGCCCAGACCCATCGCTCATCCCCGATGAACGCCGCCGGAGCGCGATGTCTTCGTGATAGTTGCGTCGCAAGCGTGCGGTTCAAGACCGCACTTCTCGTAGTACGGGAGGATCGGGAGAAGGTTTCCGAGCCGGGAGTCATGGGACGGGCGCGACCGGTCCGGACGCAGTGATCCTCGCGCCGAGCAGTTCCGGTCGCCGGTGGAAGCGCGGGATCGTGATATCTCGAGCTATCGGGGCGACACCTTCGACAAGGCCGCGAGGCGAGCCGCCTCGAATTCGTCGCCCGCATTCCACTTCGGCATCTGCGGTGACTGGGCTACGTCCAGGCCGAGATAGAAGTCGAGCTGGAGATCCTGCACGGCGCCCCGGAGATCCCAGTCGGAGTGAATCTCGTCGCTCGGCTGGTGGTAGTCCGTGGATTCGTATTTGTCGTACTGCTCTTTTCCCCACCCCGCGGGCTTGCCGATGATCTCGAGACCCGACTCGAAATAGGCCGCCGGCACGCCGATCTTCGCCAGATTGAACTGATCGGAGCGGTAAAAGTACCCGCGATCGGGGAACTGGTCCGCCTTCACCACCCGGCCCTGCATCCTCGCGATCGCCTCGATCTTGCCGTCCAGGGTCGATTTCCCCTTGCCGATGAAGGTGAGGTCCCGAGCCGGGCCCCAGATCGAGATCCCGTCGATGTTGATCACGGCGGCCATCCGTCCCGGCTCGATCACAGGATGCTCCGCGAAGTATTTCGAGCCGAGGAGCCCTTGCTCCTCGGCGGCGACGGCGGCGAAAAGGATCGAGCGCTTCGGCTTCACCGAGAGCGCGTTGTAGGCGCGGACGAGGGTGATGAGGCTGGCGACGCCGCTGGCGTTGTCGAGCGCCCCGTTGTAGATCGCGTCCTCGCCCGCCTTGGCCCCTTCCTTCTTTCCAAGGTGATCGTGGTGGGCCATGTACACCACCGCCTGCTTGGACGACTTGGGATCGGACCCGGGCAGGATTCCGAGGACGTTGGCCGTCTTCACGTGCCGGATCTTATTGGCCATTTCGAGCGACAACCTGGTCCCCAGGAGCACGGGCCGAAAGTCCTTCTTCTGCGCCGCGGCTCTCAGCGCGTCCAGGTCCTTCCCCGAAAGCGCCGCCAGCCTCCTGCTGGCGTCTTCCGTCGCCCATCCGTTGAACGCGGTCGTCGGACCGCCTTCCGCCGGAATCTCGAACTGCTCTCCGGACCAGGAGGTCTGGACCACCTGCCACGGGTATCCGGCCGATTCGGTCGTGTGGATGATGATCGCCCCGGCCGCCCCCTTGGCGGCCGCCATCTCGAACTTATAGGTCCAGCGACCGTAGTAGAGCCTCGTCTTGCCCGCGAACAGCGCCGGATCCGCCGAGGGATCGTTGTTCATCATCAGAAGGACCTTCCCGCGCACGTCGACGTCCTTGTAGTCGTCCCAGCCGTATTCGGGCGCGACGATCCCGTACCCGACGAAGACGACCTCGGCGTCGTGGACGCTCGAAGTCGCGGACTGGCCGCCCGAAACGCCGATGTATTCGTCGGAATACTTGAGCGACAGGTGTTTTCCCGCGTTCTCGAACTGGATCGTCGGGGGCGCCCCGCTGTCGACCCCGACGAGCTCGAACTCCTGGAGCCACGATCCGCTGGGACCGGCCGGCCGCAGCCCTTCCGCCTCGAACTGGGTCGCGATGTAGGCCTGCGCGAGCCGGTCGCCGGTGGAGGCGGGGCCCCTTCCTTCCAGGAGATCGCCGGAGAGGAAGCGGATATGCCCGAGCAGCGTGTCGGCCCGGATCGACTGGGCCGCGCGCCGCGCATCGCTCGTGGGCTGATAGGTCGAGACGACCGCGAGGGCCGCCGAAACCGGGAACGCGATGGCCGCCAGGATGATCTTCTTCATGGGTGATCGAACCCTCCAAGGGAGTGGACGCGATCGAGCTTCGTACTCTCATCCCGTCCGCGCTGTCAAGGGGCCGAGCGGGCAGCGCGTCGCAGCGGACGGCAGCCCCGCTCGTCGAGACCGGACGGCAAGGCACGCCTCGAGGCGGATCGGCGGGCGCGAAGCGGCGCACCCGTTCAGGGCGTGGGCGCGGGCAGGATGCGCGCGAGATCCACTTCGTACAGATTGCCGAGGCCGTTCTCGATGCCGTGGATGCGCCCGACCAGCTCGGCGTAGGTCCAGGGCGCCGCGCGGGCCTCGGTGGGTACGCCCCGCTCGCTCGCGAAGAGGAGCCGCCTTCCGTCGGGCGAGAGGCGGGGACTGTACTCGCGGGCCGCGGTGTTGAGGCGCGGGCCGAGACTCTGCGGCGCCAGCCACCGGCCGTCCTGCCGGTAGCTGACGTAAAGGTCGCTGTCACCCTGGGAGTCGTCTCTTCCGGCGGCAGTCAGAACGAGAAAGCTCTCGTCGGGAGCGATCGCCACTTCGAGGTTGAATAGATTCGGACCGTTGATGGCATCTCCCAGGTTCGTGGGCTCCCCGTAACCTTCCCCTTCCGGCTCCGCCGTCCACACGTCCACGAGCCCTTTGCCGCCGGGCCGATCCGAGGTGAAGTAGAGCGTGCCGTCGCGAGCCTCGGCCGCGAAGTGGTTGCCCCAGTCGCCGTTGATCGGCCGGTCGAGCGGGCGCGGTGCGCCCCAGCCGCCGGCCGTCCGTTCCATCCGCCACACGTTGTAGCGGTCGTTCGGCACGCCGGCGGAGAGGGGGCGATCCGAGATGAAATAGAGCCGCTTTCCATCGAGGGAGACCGTGACGTCGAAATCACGCCACGTTCCCGAAAACGACGCGACGCTCGGCTCGCTCCAGCCTTTTCCGTGCCGGCGCGCCATGAGCACGGTGTAGTTCTGCGACCGTGGAATGGAACGGTTGAAGAACAGGGTCGCTCCACCGTCGGCGAGCTGGCCGCCGAACTCGTCGGCGGGAGTGGAAATCACGCCCTCTCCCACGAGATGGAGCAGCGGACGGCCCTCGGGCCCCAGGCGCTCGACCGGCACGCGATAGATGTTGCCCGCGCCGTTGAGCACGGAGCGCCGGGCGCGCTCGAGCGCGCCGGCGTTCGGGCGGTGCGGCATGGGGACGTGGAAGGCCCCGCGCTCGCTCGCGAACGTGAACCAATGCCCGTCGGCGGAGAACGCCGGGGTGGTTTCGGCGGCCGGAGAGTTGAGGGGCGGATCAAGATGGACGGGAGCGCTCCAGCCGCCCGCACCCGACCTCGACAGATAGAGGTCGGCGCGCGGGTAGGGCGCGCCGCCTTCCCGGAGCTCACCGTCTCGTCCGATGGCCACGAAGACGACCAACGAACCGTCGGGGGAGACGGCAGGCTGCGTTTCGGTCGCTTCGCTATTGAGCGCCGACAGGTTTTCCGGCTCGCCGAAGCGGCCATCGACCCATCGCGAGCGATACAGATCGAGGCCGCCCTTGCCTCCCGGACGGAACGACGCGAAGTACAGCGTGCCGTCCTCGGCGACGGAGGGGCTGCCCTCGAACCCCGCCGTGTTGATCGGGGCGCCCAGATTCCTGGGCTCTCCCCACCCACCGCCCGCGGCGCGCTCGAGAACCCAAAGGTTGTAGTCGGCCGCTTCTCCGCTCGACGAGCCGTCGTGCGGCCGGTCGGAGGTGAAGAACAATCGGCGGCCGTCGGTGGAGACCGCGGCGCCGAAATCGGAATAGCGGCCGGAGAAGGGAGCCACGCGCGGCTCGGACCAGCGGCCGTCCCGCCACTCCGTCTCGCAGATGACGAGACGAGGCGGGGAGTTCGTCGTGGGGGTGCGCTTCGTGAAGTAGGCGCTTCGGCCGTCCGGCGTGGCGGCAAAGCCGAACTCGTCGTCCGGCGTCGAAATCACGCCGGGCGCGACCATCGCGGGATCACCCGGTGGCCCGGCGCAGGACGGCCGGAATCCCACCCCCAGGCTTAGGAACGCCATGGCCAAGCCGGTCCCGCGCGCAACTCGAATGACTCCGACGCACATGCAGCTCGCCGATGGTAGGTCAGCCTTCCGGAAGGTCCTTGGCGCTTTCATGGTGCGCCTAAGCCAATCCGTTCCGTCGGCCTGCGGTCGATTCCCGAGGCTCCCCTTCGGGCCACCCCAGGGCATGCATCACGACGTGGCCCGGTTGCGCCGGATCAAGGCTGGGTCGTCCGGGTGGATCCGAACTGGGAAAGCTCCGACTGGACCTTGGCCTCGTCACCCACCACCACGATCGTCTGGCTCCTGGAAGCATAGAAGTCCCGCCCAGCCTGCCGGATCTGCTCGACCGTGACGGCGTTCACTTTCCGCACGAAATCACCCAGCGCTTCCGGCGGCAGGCCATCTACCCAGTTGGTGGCCAGGGTCCCGGCGACGGCGCCCTGGATCTGGTTGCGCAGGAGGTAGAGGCCCCCCTGGTAGCGTTTCGCCTTGGCCACTTCCTCCGACGTCGGCACCGTGGCGCCCATCCGGTCGAGCTCATAGAACATCTCCAACAGCGTGGCGGCGGTCACTTCATTGCGCACGTCGGCCCGCACCTGCAGGAGACCCCCCTCCTCGCGAGTCTGCACGCTGGAGTAGGCCCCATAGGAATATCCCTTGTCCTCCCGGATGTTGCGGGAGAGACGGCTCCCGAAGGCTCCGCCGAAAACGGTGTCGGCGACGAGCAGTGGGAAATACTCCGGGTCGGTCGCCGGCACCGTGGGCCGGCCGAGCATGATGAGCGACTGCACCGACCCGGGGCGGCTGACGACGAGGAGCTGCCGGGCCTTCGCCCCCGGTGAAGGCGGGGTCGGTGCGGGCGCCTCGCCCTGACCCTTCCAGCCGGCGAACACCTTGCCGATCGTCTTGCCGGTGGCGGCGGCGTCCAGGTCGCCCACAACCACCAGGAGCGCCCGCTCTGGCCGGAACCGTCGCAAGAACTCGCGCTTCAGGATGCCGGGGGTGATCGCCGCGATCGTCTCGGGAGTGGCCGCGACGGTGCGGTAGGGGTGGTCATCGTAGACCGCCGCCGCAAAGGCCTTCTGGGCGAGGAACTCGGGAGTGGAGGCCTGGACCTCCAGGCCCTGCAGCGCGTTGGCTTTGGCAAGCTCGACTTCCTGGACCGGAAAGGAGGCGTTCCGCGCCACGTCCGCGAGAATCGTCAGCAACCGGGTGGAGCCGCTCGCGAGGCCTGCAACCGTGAGCTGGATCACGTCGGAGGTCGCATTGGTGGAGAGAGTGCCGCCGACCTCCTGCAGATCCTCGGCGATCTGCTTCGAGGTCCGAGCCGCCGTGCCCTCGTTCAGCGTGTCGGCGAGCGTGTCGGAGATCCCTTCCATCCCGCGCGGGTCGGAGGCCGTGCCGCCGCGCACCGTGAGGATCGCGGTGACCATGGGGAAACCGGGGCGCTGGACCAGCCAGACCGTGAGCCCTTCCGGGAGCTTCGACGCCTTGATGGTGGGGACGGGCAGCGGCGAGTCGGGTCCGAAAGGCGGCAGCTCCTTGGGAAGTGGCTTCTCCTCACCGGCGAGGAGAATGGCCGGAAAAGCGGCCAGTGCGACCAACAGAACGGCAGGGACTAGAGCTGTCTTCTTCATGGACGTTGCCTCCTATCTCGGGTCGGCGGCAGGATCCGCGGCGGCGGTCTGCGGGGCCGGTTTGCGATCGACCACCGTCCGGTTGGCCGCCGTCAGATAGGTGGCCGCCACGCGCTGGAGGTCGGCCGAGGTCACCGTCTCGATCCGGCCGGGCAGCTCGTTGATGGACGCTGCGTTCCCGGTGAAGAGCTGGGCCAGGCAAAGGGCGGTGGAGCGGTTCAGGGGCAGCTCCAGCGTCGAGTAGAGATCGGCCGCCATCTTGGTCTTCGTCCGGGCCAGCTCGCCGGCCGGTACACCTTCCCGAGCCACCTTTTCGATCTCTCCGTTCATGGCGTCGACGACGGTCCGGGCGTCGGTGGTCGGTTTGTAGATGGCGAAGATGTCCAGCAGCGTCGGCCCGTTGTAGTCCCACGGCGTCCCGAGCGGCCAGTTGAGGCCTCCCTGGACGCTCAGGAGGATCTCTTTCCCTTTCACCAGCACCTGGTAGAAGCGGGAGGCTTCGCCGCCCACGAGCAAGTCGGCCAGGACGGCCGCGGGGACGTGGTCCCGGCTCCCGCGCGCCGGCATTTTCCAGGCCACCGCGATCCCCGGAACCCGGGCCAGGGGATCGGTCTGCTCCAGGGTCCGCTCGCCCTGGTTCATCGCCTCGGAGACGTCCGGAGGCTGCGGAGTCTGGCGCGCCGGAATTCCTCCAAAGTACTTCTCGACCTTTCCGAAAACCTCCGCCGGCTTGACGTCGCCCACGATGGCCAGAATGGCGTTGTTGGGCCCGTAGTAGCTCTTGAAGAACGCCTCGACGTCTGCGAGCTTCGCCGCGTCCAGATCCTCGAACGAGCCGTAACCGTCGTGCGAGTTCTCCCACTTGTCGAAGGCCTTGCCGGCCACGTCGGTCCAGAAGAAGATGCCGTAGGGCCGGTTCTTGACGTTGACCCGGATTTCCTCCTTGACCACTTCCTGCTGGTTCTTGAGGTTCTTCTCGGAGAAATCCAGGGTCTTCATCCGATCCGCCTCCAGCCACAGGATCGGATCCAGCGCCGAAACCGGCGCCGTCTCGATGTAGTTGGTGTAATCGTACCGGGTGGAGCCGTTGTTGACCCCGCCGCCGCCTTCGATCACCCGGTCGAAGACTCCCTTGGGGGCGTTGGGCGTTCCCTCGAACATCATGTGCTCGAAGAGATGGGCGAACCCCGTTCGCCCTTTCGGCTCGAGCCGGAACCCGATCCGGAATGCCAGGCAGAGACCGAAGGTCGGGGCGGAATGATCCTGTGAGACGACCACGGTCAGGCCGTTCGGAAACTTCTTGACCTCGATGGGGATCTGCCAGCGTGCCGCGTGGGCCGCTGCCGGTCCCGCCGGGGCGAGAAGGACGCCGCCGAGCAGCAGGGGAAGTGCCAGCCAGGCTCTACGCATCATGCCTCCCTGAGAAAAGCTTCGCCGATTCGTCAGCAAGTACGTCCCGAGATTCCGAAAGTTGCATGCATGACGACATCCCAATCGTTCAGATCTGGAACATGGCTGGAAAACCCCCGAGGCCCCCTCCCGGGGAAATAGACGCCCGGGGGAGAGAACATCCGACCGTGAGAGCCGTATACGACACCGATCCGTTCAAGGCGCCGGAGATCCGTTCAAGGCACGCGGCGCGGCGCGCGGTGGGATCCTGCCGATCGCCCGGCCGTCACTCTCTCAAGGAGAGCCATTCCCGATGCTCTACCCTCGATGTCCTGGTCGCGCCGTCCTCCTCCCCCGACTCGCCCGTCCCTGCGAAGGGGAGGCCGGGATCGTGACCTTCCTTCGCAGGAGCGCGTTCCCTCTCGGGCTCGGGCTGGTGCTCGCGGCTTCCGGGGCGGCGGTTCCAGCCGTCAGCTCGCCGCCGTCGACGCCGGAACTCCGCGTGACGCTCGTCAGGCCCCTGCCCGGCAGTCTGTCCGACTCCGGCGTAGCGGCCGTTCCCCTCGACGATGGTCTTCTGATCTCAGGATTCTCGGACGCCGGCGGCGTCGACTCAGGTCTCCTGCTGCGAGTCAGCGCCACGGGGGACGAGATCTGGCGGCGTGCCCTCCCGAGCGGAGGGGACGGTGCGATCTGGTGTCTCCGGGCGATCGGAGACGGCACGTTTGCGGGTGCCGGATGGGTGAAATCGTCCGCGGGGGATCTCGATGCGACGTTGATCCGCTTCGACGCGGCCGGGAAAGTGATCTGGCAGACGTCCTACCCCGGACCTCATAAGGAGCGCCTCTGGTCGCTGGAGGTCGTGCCCCAGGGACTATTGGCCGCCGGTGAGGCGCTCGAGGCGGACGGGACGTCGAAAGCCCTCGTGATCCGGGCCGATCTCGACGGAAAGGAGATCGCGCGCGTCTCGACCGGGGGAGCGCCGGTGGAGCGCGTCTTCTCGATCCAGGCGCTGGCCGATGGCGGCTACGTGCTCGCGGGTCTGAGCGGGGGCGGCCCGCGTGAAGGGCCCGGGTACGACGCGAAGATCGCCCGCTACGATGCGGCCGGCAAGCCGATCTGGTCCTGCGTGTGGGGAGGGCCGGGGTTCGACGTGGGACACGACGTCCGGCGCCTCGAGGGCGGGGGATTCCTGGCAACGGGATACACGGATGCCGGCGCCGGGCGAGGCACCGACGTTTTCCTGCTCAAGCTGTCGGCCGAGGGGAACGTCGTCTGGTCGCGCACGTACGGCGGACCTCGTGACGACCGTGCGGTTCACCTGGCGCTCTTGCCCGGCGGCGGCGCAGCCATTGCCGGCTACGCGCAATCCGCTTCGGGCGATTGGGACATCGTCGCGCGAGGGACGTCCGGTGACGGCGAGGAGCTCTGGGCGCGGCGGTTCGGAGGAGCCGGGAACGAGCTGGGCCGGACGGTCGCCGCCACCGGCGACGGCGGCCTGATCGTCGTGGGTCACTCGCAGAGCTACGGCCCGCTCGAGCGGATCCTCCTCGTCCGGCTGCATCCTGGGCGCGCCTCGCGCTGACGCCCCTCGCTCCGGCCCGAGTCCAGCTCTCCGGGGAGCAACGCCAGCCCGGCGTCCATCCCATCGCGGAACCCCCGGCCGCGGTGCGCTTGATCGGCAAACCCCGCCTGGAGAGCGATGTCGGCGAGCGCCGCCGCCTCACCAGGGCTTGGCAGCTTCCCGCCGCTTCAGGATCCCGTTGACGAGATCTTCCGCCAGGCCGGTGATGGCGGCCAGGCGCGGGATCGGAAGGTCGGGATGGGAGAGGACGAACTCCTCCTTCTCCTTGTAGCCGGGGGTTTCCTTGAGATAGAAGAGCCGCTCGAGCAGAGCGGTGATTTCGGAGCGCTGCGCGTCCGGGTCGTCCTTGCCGGCGCGAACCTCGAGGAGAACGTTCGTGCTCAGGTCGCGGGCGAAATTTCCCAGGGTGGTGTCGCGGTCGGGACCGACGGGGAGCGGCGCCGCGGGGACGGAGCCCCGGATCTGCCGCGCGTCGTTCCGGCTGCGGTAGATGGTCAGCCTCACTTCCTTCCCGCCTTCGTTGGAGACACGATCGAGGTACACCGTCTCCAGCTGGTAGAAGATGATGGGCAGCTCCCGCCCCCGATAGTGAATCCCTTGCTCGTTGACGACGTTGAAGGCGGCGAAGTAATCGGTGCCGCGCAGATCCATGCGAAGCTGATAGGTGTGGCCCGCGTACTCCGATTGCAGGTCCCGCACGACGCCCCGCTTGACCGCGAGCGCGGCTTGCGGAAAGAGGGCCAGCAGGCCGAGAGCCATCGTGACGAGTCGAGCGGCGGTGCCCAAGGGCGTCCCCGGATGAGGTGATGAAGACCCGCCGATTATAGCCTGGGATTCGGGGCTCAAGAGCGCGGCGAGGAGCGCTGGATCTGGAGGACCTTCTCGATGCGGTCGACCGACTCCACGGGAAGCGTCAGGAATTGGATCCCGACGTCGTATTCCCCTTCCTCCGTGGGACTGGTTCGCCGAATCCTTCCCTGCGCCATGATCGAGCGCCGCCCTTTGTCGGGGTTGAACCGGAGGTTCACGAAGAAGCCGACCCGCAGAGGGGTCGGCGTGCGGACCAGCATCCCGCCGCTGCTGAGATCCATCGAGCGGCCGAGAACCTCGGACTTGACCGTCCCGTAGGAGATGGAGAGGACGACCGACAGGCGCTCCTCCTGGCGCTGGGCCACACCGAGATACTCGGCGACCCGCGGCAGAAGGCGCGAGAAATCAACGGGGGCCGGGCTGAAGAGGCTGCAGCCGGACTTCCGGCACGACACCTCGATCCTCGGCGGCTCCGGAGGCCCCACGATGATGACCGGGACCTTGACGAGCCGCTTGTCGGCCCGAAGCCTCCGGCACACCTGATCGCCCTTCATGACGGGCATCGAGTATTCGAGGAGAAGAAGACCAGGGTCCGAGGTCCCCGCGAGGGTGAGGACCTCGGACCCGGTGCGCGCCGACAAAAGGCGGATCGAGGTCCGCCTGAGGAAGGTCGGCGCCGGACCAAGGCTCGATAGGATTCCTTCCGTGATGATTAGAGTCCGACCGTTGGCCGGGCCCTCGCTCTCGGCCATGATGGTTTGCCTCGCGACGATCGCTTTCAGCAAAGGGCAGGCCAGCCACGGCCGATCAAGCGAAACTGCCTGAACTTCAAGCAGATAGAGAAAATGATCCGAGCTAAGGCAGGAAGGCAGGAGGGTGTCGGAGCCGATTCCGGCGAAGCGTCGCGCCGCGGAGCGCGGGAGGTCTTCTCGAAGCTTTCCTTTATCAATCACTTAGAGCATCCGTCTCACGCGGCGCGCTGAGACGCTCGTGAGACGCTCCGCACGTAACGTATACTCCACAAGGATTTGCCGGCATTCGCATGATCGCCTGATGAAGGAATCCGTCTCAGCAGCGGACGCCGGGCCTCGGAATGCGGCTCTACTTATTAATACGCCCGCCGCAGCGGTCGATCGGGAAGGGCGATGAAGGCGGCGGTCCGGCGGAAGCCGAGGCGCACGAGGGAAAGGTGATGCTTGGGGCGGAGGTCGATCAGCGCGGAGCGGTGATGACGATGTGCGTGGGCGTTCCGTCGGGCTGGAAGCTGAACTCGATGCCGCTGTCGTAGCGGTACCAGCGATCGGCGTCGGCCCCGATGCCGCGCGAGCTGGGCTCGCCGAAAGCATGGAGGATTTCGCTCCGCTTGGAAGAGAGAGTGAGGTCGCCGTTCATCCGTCCCGGATACTCGCGATGGTCGTCCGTTCCCTCGTGATAGAGGAAGATGCTCTTGACCTTCCCTTCTTCCAGAAGGACGTCCAATCCGCGCGCGGGATAGAGAAGGTAGGCGGTCTCCTTCCGCTTCTCCCCGCTCACGCCGCTCGCGGTTTCCTGCTCGGGCTTCCCGAGCGCCTTTTCCACCGTGCTGCGGCTGTCCCCCAGCTTGATGCCGGCGGCGCCCACGCCCGGCCGGATGTCGCCGCCGTACCGGCAGGCGGTCGCGAGACCGGACAGAGTCACGGCCAAGGACAGCGTCCGAAGCAATGTCGTCCGCGAGGGGCGAGCCCGATGAAGCATCCAGACCTCCAACGTCGATTGAATGAGCGTCATCTTATAGCACACCGCGCCCCGCGGGGGCAAAGCCGGAGAGGGACCTCCGCGAACCCGGGATGCGCGCCGTCCGGGGTTTGCACCCCCGTGGAACATCTGCTAGCATCCGAAGCCTCTCCGGAGTGATGCGTCCGGGACCTCCCCACGAACAAAAGCCGAGGCCCTCCCAGCACAGTCAGGGGCGCGCGATGAAGGTGACGATCAACGAGCTCAACAGCGTGAAGCGCGGGATGGAGGTGGAGATTCCTCCCGAGGTCGTCGCCACGGAGATGGAGAAGGCCTACGAGACCTATCGGCGCAGCGCGCGGATTCCCGGGTTCCGGAAGGGGAAGATCCCGTTGTCGATCGTGAAGCAGCGTTACGGCAAGCAGGTGGAAGGCGAGGTTCTTTCCAACCTCATCGAGGAATTCGCCCACCGGGCGCTGGATGAGAAGAAGATCCAGCCGGTCCACCGGCCCGTCCTGGATCAATATGACTACCGGCAGGGCGAGCCGCTGGTCTTCCGGACCACGTTCGAGGTGAAACCCGCGCTCGAGATCCGCGATTACCGGGGTCTTCCGATCGCCCGCCGCGAGGTCGCCGTCACCGACGCCATGGTCGAGGAAAGCCTCCAGGCCCTGCGCGAGCGCGCCGCCAAGTATTCGACCCTGGCCGATCGGAAGGCCGAGAACGGCGACGTCGTCGTCGGCGCGCTCTCGGGCCGGTTCGTGGAGGGGAAGGGAAAGGACTTCACGGGCGAAGCGGTGACCATGCGCGTGGGCTCGGACGACAACCACCCCGATTTCAACGCCGCGCTCCTCGGCCTCGCCGCCGGCGAGACGCGCACCTTCGACGTCAAATACCCGGACGACTACCCTTCGGGGGTCCTCGCCGGCCGGCGGGTGGAATACTCCCTGGCCGCCCGGGAGGTGAAGGTCCGGGAGGTCCCCGCTCTGGACGACGAGCTGGCCAAGGAGCTGGGGGAGTTCCAGACTCTCGAGGAGCTCCGGAGCCACGTCCGGGAGGAGCTCCTGCGGCGGGAGTCGGCGGCGGAGGAGACGGAAGCCAAGGACAAAATCCTGACGATCCTCGTCGATAAGCACGATTTTGAGGTTCCGGACGCGCTCGTCGAGGCTCAGCTCGACCGCCAGGTCGAGGATCTGGTCCGGCACCTTCTCCTCCAGGGGATCGATCCGCAGCATTCCGACGTCAACTGGAAGGAAGAGCGCGAAAAGGGGCGGCCCGCGGCAGTCAAGCGCGTCCGCGCGATGCTCATTCTGGAAAACATCGCGGCGGCGGAGTCGCTTTCCCCGGCGAGCGACGCGGTGAACGAGCGCTTGCGCCACGAAGCGAAGCGTCAAAACGTCAGCGTCGCGGATTTGAAAGAGCAACTCGCGCGAAAAGGCCATCTGGAGGGGCTTGAAAGGCAGTTGCAGAGGGAAATGGCGCTTGACTTTTTGTTGGTTCACGCTACTATTAGTCGGGAGGGTTAGCTCAATGCCGCTTGTGCCGATGGTTGTTGAGCAAACCAACCGGGGCGAGAGAGCCTACGACATCTACTCGCGATTGCTCAAAGACAACATCGTATTCATCGGCAGCGGGATTGACGACAGTCTCTCGAACCTGGTAATTGCTCAGCTCCTGTACCTGGAAGCGGAAGACCCCGAGAAAGACATACACCTTTACATCAATAGCCCGGGCGGATCGGTGACGGCCGGTCTGGCCATATACGACACGATGCAGTTCATCAAGCCGGACGTGTCGACGATCTGCATCGGCCAGGCGGCGAGCATGGCGGCGGTCCTGCTTGGGGCCGGCACGACGAAGAAGCGCTTCGCGCTCCCGAACTCGAGGATCCTGCTGCACCAGCCGATGGGGGACTTCTCGGGCCAGGCCACCGACGTGGACATCCACGCCAAGGAAATATTGCGGATTCGGGAACGGTTGAACGATATCATCCGGATTCACACGGGCCAGACGAAGGAGAAGATCGAGCGGGACACGGATCGGGACTACATCATGACGGCGGCCCAGGGTCTGGAGTACGGAATCATCGACCAGGTGATCGCGAAGCGGGACTGAACGGGACCCAAGGAGAAGCGGAGAAGGCGGATGGCGGGCAAGAAGAGCGAAGGCGAATCGCTGCGGTGCTCCTTCTGTAACAAGGATCAGAGGGACGTCAAGAAGCTCATCGCGGGTCCGACGGTCTACATCTGCGACGAGTGCGTCGACATCTGCCTCGACATCATCGCCGAAGAGCGGGAGCTGGACGAGCCGAAGACCCGTCTGAAGCTTCCCAAGCCGATGGAAATCCGCGAATTCCTCGACGAATACGTGATCGGCCAGGAGAAGGCCAAGAAGAAGCTCGCCGTCGCCGTCTACAACCATTACAAGCGCAACGAGAGGAGCAAGCGCCGGAGCGAGGTGGAGGTGCAGAAGAGCAACATCCTCCTCATCGGCCCGACCGGCACCGGCAAGACGCTGCTGGCCCAGACGCTCGCCAAGCTTCTGAGCGTGCCGTTCGCGATCGTGGACGCCACGACGCTGACCGAGGCGGGCTACGTGGGCGAGGACGTCGAGAACATTCTGCTCCGGCTGCTGCAGGCGGCGGGGAACGACATCGAGAAGGCGAAGCGCGGCATCATCTACATCGATGAGGTGGACAAGATCAGTCGCAAGAGCGACAGCCCCTCGATCACGCGCGACGTCTCCGGCGAGGGCGTCCAGCAGGCCCTCCTGAAGATCCTGGAAGGGACCGTGGCGAACGTCCCTCCGCAGGGAGGCCGGAAGCACCCGCACCAGGACTTCATCCCGATGGACACGACGAACATCCTGTTCATCTGCGGCGGCGCCTTCGTCGGCCTCGACACGATCATCGAGCAGCGCACCGGCAAGAAATCGGTCGGCTTCAAGGCGGACGTGAGGCGGAAGAGCGACAAGGACATGCTCAACATCCTCGAGCAGGTCCAGCCCCAGGACCTCATCAAGTACGGCCTGATCCCCGAGTTCGTCGGACGCCTCCCCGTCATCGGGCTGCTGGGCGAGCTGGACAAGGAGGCCTTGGTGCGGATCCTCACCGAGCCGCGCAACGCCCTGACGAAGCAGTACCAGCGGATCTTCGAGTACGAGGACGTGACCCTCACCTTCACGAAGGACGCCCTGGAAGCGGTCGCCGAGAAGGCGCTGGGGCGGAAGATCGGGGCGCGCGGCCTGCGGCTCATTCTCGAGGACCTGATGCTGGACCTCATGTACCAGCTCCCCTCCCAGAACAACATCACCGAATGCGTCATCTCGCGGGAAGTCGTCGAGAACAAGGTGGCGCCCATCATCCTTATGGAAAAGGCAGGCTAAAAACCGATGACCCAGCCCGTCCTTCCTGGACAACACGAGAAGGTCGAACGTCTTCCGCTCGTCCCGCTCCGGGACGTGGTGGTTTTCCCCTACACGATGATCCCGTTCGTCGTCGGCCGCAAGACGTCGCTCACCGCGGTCGAGCGCGCTCTGGAGACCGACAAGAAGCTGTTCCTCTCGACCCAGCGCGACGCCCGGACCGACGAGCCGAAGCCCGACGAGATCAACTACGTCGGGACGGTCGTCAACGTCGTCCAGAGCCTGAAGCTCCCGAACGGGAACATCAAGCTCCTCGTGGAAGGCGTCAGCCGCGGCAAGGTGCTCGACATCCAGGAAGCCGACGGCTATTTCGTCACGACGCTCGAGCCGATCGACGTCAAGCCCGAGATGACTCCCGAGATGGAAGTCGAGATGGGGAAGGCGGTCTCGCTGTTCGAGAAGTACGTCAAGCTCAGCCCGAACCTCCCCTACGAGACGATGATCTCGACGATCCGCGTCTCGGAGCCGGGGCGCCTCACCGATACGATCGCCGCCCACCTGCAGGTGGGCGTCGAAGAGAAACAGAACCTCCTCGAGACCTTCGATCCGAAGGAGCGCCTGACGATCCTGGTGGAGCTCCTGGAGGGGGAGATCGAGAAGCTGCGGGTCGACCGCCGGATCCACCAGCGCGTGAAGAAGCAGATGGAGCGGGCGCAGAAGGAGTACTACCTCAACGAGAAGATCAAGGCGATCCAGCAGGAGCTGGGGCGCAAGGACGAGCGAGGCAACGAGATCGAGGAGCTCAAGGAGAAGATCGAGGCCGCCAAGATGCCGAAGGAGGCCCACGAGAAGGCGATCCAGGAGCTCAAGCGCCTCGAGGTCATGCCGCCCGTCTCCGCCGAAGCGACCGTCTCGAGGAACTATCTGGAATGGCTCCTCGCGGTCCCCTGGACCAAGAAGACGAAAGAGAACCGCGACATCGATCGCGCCGAGAAGATTCTCAACGCCGACCATTACGGGCTGGAGAAGATCAAGGAGCGCATCCTGGAGTTCCTGGCGGTGCGCCGGCTCGTCCGGAACGTCAAGAAGGGGTCGATCCTCTGCTTCGTCGGCCCGCCCGGCGTCGGGAAGACGTCGCTCGCCCAGAGCATCGCGCGCGCCACCGGACGGCGGTTCGTGCGCCTGTCGCTCGGCGGCGTCCGGGACGAGGCGGAGATCCGCGGACACCGTCGGACCTACATCGGCGCCTTCCCGGGACAGATCATCCAGATGATGCGCAAGGCCGGGACGCGGAACCCGGTGTTCCTGCTCGACGAGGTCGACAAAATGAGCATGGACTTCCGCGGTGACCCCTCGGCGGCCCTGCTGGAGGTCCTCGATCCGGAGCAGAACTCGACGTTCGTGGATCACTATCTCGACACCGAGTTCGACCTGACCCAGGTGATGTTCATCGCCACGGCGAACGTGCTGCATCCCGTGCCGGCGGCCTTGAAAGACCGGATGGAAGTCATCCGCCTCGCCGGATACACCCTCAACGAAAAGATCCGCATCGCCAAGCAGTTCCTCATCAACAAGCAGCTGGAGGCTCACGGCCTCCAACCGAAGAGCATCACCTTCGAGGACGAGGCGATCCGCGACGTCATCGAGAACTACACGCGTGAAGCCGGGGTGAGGAACCTCGAGCGGGAGATCGCGTCGATCGCCCGGAAGCTCGCCCGCCGCGTCGTCAAGGAGGGAAGGAACTACGAGCACGTCGTGAAGTCGGGGGAGATAACGGACTTCCTGGGCGTGCCCCGCTACCGGCCGAAGGACCAGGAGAAGGCGAAGAAGAGCGAGATCGGGGTCGCCACCGGCCTGGCCTGGACGGAGGTCGGAGGCGAGATCCTGATGACCGAGGCGACGCTCATGAAGGGGCGCGGCAAGATCACGATCACCGGGAAGCTGGGAGACGTCATGCAGGAATCGGCTCAGGCGGCGCTCAGCTACGTCCGCTCCCGCGCCGAGAGCCTGGGGATCGACGACGAGTTCCACAAGCTGTACGACATCCACATCCACGTTCCCGAGGGGGCCATCCCGAAAGACGGGCCTTCCGCGGGGATCACGATCGCGACCGCCCTGGCATCGCTCCTGACGAGGACGCCGGTCCGCAAGGAAGTGGCGATGACGGGGGAGATCACGCTCCGGGGGCAGGTCCTGCCGATCGGCGGGGTGAAGGAGAAGGTGCTCGCGGCGCACCGCCTCGGCATCACCACCATCATCCTGCCGCGCGACAACGAGAAAGACCTCTCGGAGATCCCCGAGGACATCCAGAAGGAGCTCGAATTCCGTCTGGTCGAGAGCATGGACGAAGTCCTCAACATCGCCCTGGAAAAGGAGCCCAAGGGAACTCCCCCCATCGAAAAGATCGAGAAGGGGTTTGACAAGAGCCTTCCCGACAGCTCCGTTCATTAGGTTGTCCTGAAGCCACATTCCCAGACATGTTCTCATGCGTCCCGCCCGATGCGGTGAGCCGTGAGGGTAGTCACCTGCGAATTCCTGGTGGGAGCCGCTGTTCCGCGAGACTTTCCGCCCGCGACGATTCCTGAGGTCGCCTTTCTCGGTCGCTCCAACGTCGGAAAGTCGAGCTTGATCAACGCACTCTTGGGCCGGCGCGGGCTGGCCCGCACCAGCAGGACGCCGGGCCGGACGAGGCAGGTGAATTTCTTCCGGGTGAACGACGCCTGCTTGTTCGTGGACCTTCCCGGGTACGGATTCGCCCGCGTTCCGAAGGCGACGCGGGAGGAGTGGAAGGTCCTCGTGGAAGCCTTCTTGGATCGCCGGCCCCCGGAAAGGCTGGCGCTGCTCATCGTGGACGCCCGGCACTCCCCGTCGCCGCTCGACCGGGAGATGCGGAACTGGCTCGAGGACCGGAGAATGCCCTATCGGATCGCGGCCACGAAATGCGATAAGCTTAGCGCGAACGAACGGAACAGGAGTCTCAAAACCCACCTCAAGGAAATCCACCGACCGGATCTGCTGATCCCATGCTCCGCGGAGACGCGGGAAGGGATTCCCCGGATCTGGGCCGCCATCGACGGGATGCTGAATGAAACGACACCCTCGCCCGGAACGTAACCCGAACTCCAACCCCTCCGCCCGTCCCGTCCGTTACGCGGACGACGAAATGAAAGGACCGGGTCCAGAGACTCTTGAAAATGGGGCACCTGTGATCACTGAAAGAGCACGACCGGAAGGAAGCGCGTCGGCCGGCGCCGTCGGGGAAAAACTCGACATCACGGCCTTGAAGGAGATGAGCATCACCGAGCTGACCAACATCGCGAAGGAGCTGAACGTCGAAGGCGCGACCGCGATGCGCAAGCAGGAGCTGATCTTCAAGATCCTGCAGGCCCAGACCGAGAAGAGCGGATTGATCTTCGCCGAGGGGGTCCTGGAGTGCCTGCCGGACGGATTCGGCTTCCTGCGCGCCCCGGAGTACAACTACCTCCCCGGGCCCGACGACATCTACGTCTCGCCGTCGCAGATCCGCAAGTTCGACCTGCACACCGGGGACACCATCTCGGGCCAGGTCCGGCCCCCGAAGGAAGGGGAGCGCTACTTCGCCCTGATCAAGGTCGAGGCGGTCAACTTCGAGCATCCTGACGAGTCGAAGGAGAAGGTCTTCTTCGACAACCTGACTCCGCTCTACCCGAACGAGCGGATCCGCCTGGAGACGGCCCGGGACAACATCTCGGCCCGCGTGATGGACATCCTCACGCCGATCGGCAAAGGCCAGCGCGGCCTCATCGTCGCGGCCCCCCGGACCGGGAAGACGATGCTCCTGCAGAGCATCGCCAACAGCATCAGCCAGAACCACCCCGAGATCATCCTGATCGTCCTGCTCATCGACGAGCGGCCCGAAGAGGTCACCGACATGCAGCGGTCGGTGAACGGCGAGGTGATCAGCTCCACGTTCGACGAGCCGGCCCAGCGCCACGTGCAGGTGGCCGAAATGGTCATCGAGAAGGCGAAGCGGCTGGTGGAGCACAAGAAGGACGTGGTGATCCTGCTCGATTCGATCACGCGGCTGGCGCGCGCCTACAACACCATCGTCCCGCCCTCGGGGAAGGTGCTTTCGGGCGGCGTCGACGCCAACGCTCTGCAGCGGCCGAAGCGCTTCTTCGGCGCGGCCCGGAACATCGAGGAAGGGGGCAGCCTGACGATCATGGCGACCGCCCTGATCGAGACGGGCAGCCGCATGGACGACGTGATCTTCGAGGAGTTCAAGGGGACGGGCAACATGGAAATCCACCTCGACCGGAAGCTGGCCGACCGGCGCGTCTTCCCGTCGATCGAGATCACCCGCTCGGGCACCCGCAAGGAGGAGCTCCTCCTGTCGAAGAAGGAGCTCGACCGGACGTGGGTCCTGCGCAAGGTGCTGAACTCGCTGTCCAGCACCGAGGCGATGGAGCTGCTCATCGAGAAGATCGGCAAGACGAAGAACAACGAGGAGTTCCTGGGGTCGATGAGCGAGGTTTCGTAGGGATCGCCTCTAACCCAGTCCCGCCCCTCGGACACGATCCGAGGAGGATCCCTCCAGGGCAGACTGCGCAAGCGGTGGAATATCTTGCTGAGTGAGGCGGTTGGAGCGTAGAATAACGCACTTTGGAGAGTAGCGATGAAAGCCAAGATCCATCCCAACTACAAGGAAGTCACGGTGGTGTGCGCCTGTGGCGAGACCTTCGTGACCCGCAGCACCATGAAGGAGGTGCGCCTGGAAATCTGCTCCAAGTGCCATCCCTTCTTCACGGGCAAGCAGAAGCTGATCGACTCCGCCGGGCGCGTCGAGCGGTTCAACCGCCGCTACCGCGGCGGCAGCCCCGCGGGCTCCGCGAGCTGAAGGGCCGCCGGCCGTGAGCGAAGAGGTCCTTTTGGGCGGGCAGGCGGTCATCGAGGGCGTGATGATGCGCGCGCCCGGGGCCTACGCCGTCGCCGTCCGCCGCAAAGGGGGCGATGTCGTCACCCAGCGCAAGGCGGTGACGCGTTACACTGATCGGCATCCCTTCCTGCGCGCTCCCGTCCTGCGCGGTTGCGTGGCGCTCTTCCAATCGCTCGCCCTCGGAATCCGGGCCCTGAACTTCTCCGCCGAGCAGGCCTTGGACGCGGATCAGGAAGAGGGCTCCGACTCGAAGTCCTCGGGCGGATGGGCCGTGGCGGGCTCGCTGTTTTTCGCGCTGCTCTTCGCGCTCGGCCTGTTCTTCTATCTCCCGCTTTTCCTGACCGACGTCCTGGCGCGATCGCTCCCGGTTCTCGGGCACGGGTTCGCTTACAGCCTGGTGGACGGCGGCATCCGCATCCTCCTCTTCATCCTTTACATCCTGGGGATTTCACTTTCCGGGGAGATGCGCCGGGTCTTCCGGTACCATGGTGCCGAGCACAAGGTGGTCCATGCCTATGAGGCGGGTGAGGAGCTGACGGTGGCGAACGCCCGGCGGCACAGCACCCTGCACCCGCGCTGCGGCACCAGCTTTCTCCTGTTCGTCATGATCCTCTCGGCCCTGGCGTTCGCGATGATTCCCACTTCCACTCCGTTCGTCGGAAAGCTGGTCGCCCGCCTGGTCCTTCTGCCCCTCATCGCCGGCTGCTCTTTCGAGCTTCTCCGGGCGAGCGCGCGGCGGGCCGGGACCCCTCTCTTTTCCCTCGTCGTGGCGCCCGGCCTCTGGCTGCAGCGCCTGACGACGCTCGAGCCGGCGGACGAGCACCTCTCGGTTGCGATCGAGGCGCTCCGCGCCGCCATGGGCGGCGACGTTCCTGTCCGGCGCGAAGCGCTTCCTCTCTAAGCGGCGGTCCTCCCGTGTTCGACAAACTGGAATCCCTCGAAAAGCAGTACGAAGAGCTCGCCCGGCGGATGAGCGATCCCGACGCCTTGAAGGACAAGGCGCGATACCTCGCCGACGCCAAGGCCTACACCGAGATGGAGCGGGTCGTCGAGGCCTACCGCGAATTCAAGGGGGTGGAGAAGGAGATTCTCGAGACCGAGAAGATTCTCAAGGGGGCGGACGCCGATCTGCGGCAGCTCGCGAGCGAGGAGCGCGAGGAGCTGAACCGCCGCCGCGAGACGCTTCTGGAAGAGATGAAAGCGCTTCTCGTTCCGCGCGATCCGAACGACGAGAAGAACGTCATTCTCGAGGTGCGCGCCGGGACGGGCGGGGAAGAGGCCGCGCTCTTCGCCCAGGAGCTCTTCCGGATGTACAACCGGTACGTCGAGCGCCATGGATGGAAGCTGGAGATCCTCGATCTCAGCGAATCGGAGCTGGGGGGGCTGAAGGAGGTCATCGCCAGCATCGAAGGAAAGAACGCCTACTCGCGCCTGCGCTTCGAGAGCGGCGTGCATCGCGTCCAGCGCGTCCCCCGGACCGAGGCCTCGGGAAGGATCCACACCTCCACCGCCACCGTGGCGGTCCTGCCGGAGGCCGAAGAGGTGGACGTCGAGATCAACGACAAGGACCTCCGGATCGACCGGTTCTGCTCGACCGGCCCGGGCGGGCAGAGCGTCAACACCACCTACTCGGCGATCCGCATCACGCACCTCCCCTCCGGCATGGTCGTCCAGTGCCAGGACGAGAAGTCGCAGCACAAGAACAAGGCGAAAGCGCTGCGCGTGCTGAGGTCCCGCCTGCTCGAAGCGGCCCGCCAGGTGCAGCACGATTCGATCGCCAAGGACCGGCGCACCCAGATCGGCAGCGGCGACCGCAGCGAGAAGATCCGGACCTACAACTTCCCGCAGAGCCGCGTCACCGACCACCGCATCAACGTCACCGTCCACCAGGTCGAGTCCTTCATGGACGGCGGTCTCGATTCGCTGATCGATCCTCTCATCTCCCATCACCAGTCGGAGAAGCTCAAGGCGGAGACGGCTCCGGCGGCCTCCGCCTCGCCCTCGGGCAGGCCGTGACGGAGGCCTCCGCTCCCACCCTCGGCGATCTGGCGAGGGAGGGCGCCGCCTACCTCGAGGAGAGGTCGGTGCCTGCCGCGCGGTTCGACGCCGAAGTCCTTCTGGCCCACACAATGGGACTCGATCGCTCGGCGCTGCTCCCCAGACTGCGGGAGAGCGCGGCGGCCGATGCCGTCGCCTCCTTTCGCGGGCTTCTCGAGCGCCGCGGGCGGCGGATTCCGCTGCAGCACCTCACCGGTCACCAGGAGTTCTGGTCGCTCGATTTCCAGGTCGATGCCAGGGTCCTGATTCCCCGGGCCGAGACGGAGCTGGTGGTGGAGGCGGCGATCGCGATGGCTTCATCGCCCTCCTTCCGGATCGCCGACGTCGGTACCGGGAGCGGCAACATCGCCATCGCGCTGGCACGAGAGCTTCCCCAGGCCGAGATCTGGGCCACCGACGTCTCCGCGGCGGCCCTGGAGGTCGCGCGGGGGAACGCCGCGCGTCACGGGGTCGAAAAGAGGATCGTGTTTCTCGAGGGGGATCTGGGGCGTCCGCTGGAAGGCGAGGTTCGACCCGGCGGCCTCGATCTCCTCGTCTCCAACCCTCCGTACGTCGGCCAGCTCGAGCTGGCTTCGCTGGCGCCTGAAGTGCGCGAGCACGAGCCGCGCTCGGCGCTCGTTCCCCCGGGGGGCGAGCCGCTGGCGCTTTATCCTGCGTTGCTGGCGGCCGGGAGGAGGTTCCTCCGCTCGGGAGGCCATCTCATCCTGGAGCTGCCGGCCGGTGGGGCCGAGAAACTGCCTCCGCTGCTTCGCGCGGCAGGAGAGCTGGACTTGGTCGAGGTGCGGACCGACTACTCGAGGATCCCCCGCATTCTGGTCGTCCGGCGGAGATGAGCCGATGAAGGATCCGCGCGCTCCGATGATCCCGGTGGCGCAGGCGCTGGAGATCGTGCTTCGCGAGGCGGCGCCGCTCCAGCCGGAGAGAATTCCGCTGCGCGAGGCGATGGGCAGGGCGCTTGCCGAAGATGTCCTCGCGGACGCCGACCAGCCTCCCTTCCCGAAGGCGCTGATGGACGGCTTCGCCGTCCGATCCGGCGACCTGCGCGACGTCCCCGTCGAGCTGCGCCTCGTCGAGGAGATCACGGCGGGCCACGTGCCGCGGCGGAGGATCGACAGGGGCGAGACCGCCCGAATCATGACGGGCGCGCCGATCCCCGACGGGGCCGACGCCGTTCAGGTGGTGGAGCGCAGCGAGCCCGCCGGCGAAGGCAAGGTCAGGATTCTGGAGAAGGTGGAGGCCGGGGCGAATATCGCTCCGAAAGGCTGCGAGATCCGGGTCGGCCAGAAGGTCCTGGAGGCCGGAGAGCCGCTGACGCCCGCCCGGATCGGCGTCCTCGCGTCGGTGGGGCGCGCGCAAGTCTCCGCTCATCGCCTGCCGCGCGTGAGTCTCGCGGCCACGGGCGACGAGCTCGTGGAAGCCGAACGGACTCCTCCGGCCGGTAAGATCCGGAACAGCAACGGCCCGGCGCTCGGCGCCCGGGCCAAGAGCCTCGGCGCGGAAGTCGTCGATCTGGGAATCGTCCGGGACGATCCCGAGACGCTGCGCGATTGCCTGGGCCGCGGCCTGCAGGGCGATCTTCTGCTGCTCTCCGGAGGCGTCTCGATGGGGGTGCACGATCTCGTCGAAGCGGCGCTCGCCGAGGCGGGAGTCGAAGTCTTCATCCGCAAGATCGCGATCCGTCCCGGAAAGCCGGCCGTCTTCGGGCGCAAGGGGTCCTGCCTGGTCTTCGGCCTTCCCGGGAATCCGGTGTCGTCCTTGGTGATCTTCGAAGTCCTGGCGGCCGTCGCGATCCGCAAGATGTTGGGATGGGCGAAGCCGGAAGGGGAGCTCGTCGAGGCGGTCCTGGAGGAGGAGGTTCGCCAGCGTGCCGGCCGCACGTCCTATCTCCCGGGACGGCTGCGCTTCGAAGGCGGCTCGATCTTCGTCCAGCCTATCCGCTCCCAGGGCTCGGCCGATCTCCTCGCCCACTCCCGCGCCGACGCTCTCTTCATCGTCCCCGCCGACCGGGAGAGTATCTCCGCAGGAGAGAGGGTACGTATCCTCCTCCTGACGTAAGATAGGCACGCAATCGGAAGCGCTCTCGCCTCATCGTGCTGAGCCATCGAGGAGTGTGCCATGCTTGCTCTTCGTAGGATCCGGCCGTTCGTCATCTGCGCAATGCTCTTGTCACTGGTCGACGGCCCTCTGGTGAGGAGCATAGCTTCCGAGAAGACAAAGAACGATAGCGCGGAATCACTCCTGAAGGTGCTCATCCGCACGGATCGAGAGAAGTATTCCGTGAAGGACGTCGTGAAGCTGTGTATATGGTTCGAAGCCGACGGATGGATCTTTATCGATGGAAGGATGCTCCTGGGTGGGCCGGTGTACGGTCTCACGCTGGAAGTGAATGACGAGTGGGGAAAACCTGTGCGCTTTGGCACCTTCGCCGATGCGCGACTTCCTCCACCGCCGCCGAGAGATGGGGTGCTCGTTGCACTCGACGAGGATTCATTCTATGGGACGAGGATTAAACTGAACGTCAAGCAAATATTTCAAAAGCCTGGAAAATACTCCATCCGTGTCATCTACAAGGGCTGGGTTGAAAGAGGGAAGGATCCCCCTCCTCTGGAAGATCTGCTTCCGATTTGGGAAGCGCCATCGGTTCCTTCCGAGCCGGTATGGATCAAGATCACTCGTTAGCGAATGCTGCCTGCCTGGTCCGGCGCAGCCAGTCGGTTCGCTCGTCCGGTGAAGTTCTCAGGACCCATCTGGAGTGAATACTGCGCGCGGCAATCCGGGATGGCTTCCAGGGCCTTTGATCGAGGCCTACCTGCGGCGGAGCAGGTCTTGATAGAGGTTCTGCAGGGGAGGGTTGTCGGGGTGGCGCGCCAGGCTGTCGCGGGCGAAGGCGAGGGCGTCGTCGGAGCGCTTGAGGCGCAGGTAGCTCAGGACGATCCCCAGATCGGCGCGCGCCGATACCGGGCCCCCGATCTCCCGGGCCTTCTGGAAAGCGGCGAGGGCGCGCTCCGTGTCGCCGGTGCGCAGGCGTACGTTCCCCAATCCGAGGTAGAGATCGGCGTTCGGCGACGCGGCGGCCGCCTTGTCGAGCACGGCCCCGGCCTCATCCCACCGCCCTAGATCCATCAGAGTCAGTCCGAGGTTCAGCGAGAATCGCGCATCGGCCGGGTTCAGCTCGACGGCCCGCCGGAAGTGCCGGTAGGCCTCCTCCTTCCTGCCCGCCTCCGAGTCGAGCGCGCCGAGAAGGTTGTGATATTCGTCGATGCGCTCGCTTTTCCGCAGACCGGCCTCCAGGGTCGGGCGGAGCGCTTCGAGCCTTCCTTCCCGACTCAGGTACCCGACCAGCTGCTTCGCAGCGCCCACCAGCGTCGGATCGGCGCGCAGCGCCTCCCAATACAGCCGCTGCGCCTCCTCGGCGCGCCCCCCCGCTTCAGCGAGCTGTCCCTCGGCGGCGCTCCGGATCGCCGGCGCTTCTTTCAGCCCCTTCCGGTGGTCGTCCAGAAACGCCTTCCCTCCCGCCGGGTCGCCCAGCTCGGTGGAAAGCTGGACGTACCAGAGGACCGAATCGGCCCCCATCCCTTCCGGCACTTCCTTCCATCCCTGTTCCAGCGCCCGCCTCGCTTCCTGCTTGCGCCCCAGCGCGTCGTACGATTCCGCGAGCATGGCGTAAGTCTTCGGCAGCTTCTCGCGGCGGTTCGCTTCCAGCAGCTCGGCGATCGCCTGCGGATAGTCTCGCTGATTCAAATAATAGGTCGCCATGTTCCGGTGATACGTCACGGGCGTGTCTTCCGGCGCGGCGGCCGAGGAGGCGGCGGTTCCGGGCGCCGCTTCGACTCGCGGCGAGCTTTTCTCCGAACCAGGCTTCGCTGGCTCCGATTCGGGATTCCCGTCGTTCCCGCCGACGTACCCGAGGGCGCGAAGCTGGGCCATCATCTCGGCGGAAACCTCTTCCGAGCTTCCCGAGGCTTCCTCCGTCTCCCGCGGCGCCCCCACTCCTTCGTAGGTCGGAACGTGCTGCGGCGGGAATTTCGCGAGAAAGGCCGGATCAATCGCCTCTGCGAGGACCGCGCCCGGCATGTCGGAGGGCACCGGCAGCCCGAGCAGGGCCAGGACCGTCGGAGCGACGTCGAACAGTGTCACCGAGTCCTGCCGGGCACGCCGGGCGGCGCCCGGACCGCTCAGGACGAAGATTCCCTCCTCGCGGTGCCACTCCACCGGCTGGTCCACGGTGAAGGGAAGAATCCCCTCCATCCGGCGCGCGCCCGCCTTGAATCCATGATCCGAGAGGATCATCACCGTCGTCTCGGGCCCCGCCCTGCGAATCAAATCTCCCAACAGCTCGTCCTGATAGACGTAATACTCGGTCACGACGCGGTGGAACTTCTGAAACTCCTCCGCGCTCACCATCGCCATCTTTGGCGGCAAGTAATGCTGGAAACGATGCCCGACCAGGTCGATCCCCTCGAAGTACACGGCGGTCAGATCGAATCGCCGGCCCGCGAGATCCAGCGCAATCGCCTGGTAATTGCGCGCCGCGGTCAGGATCTTGATCAGCAGGCCGACGGGATCCTGCGGCGGGATATTCTCCTTCTTGGTTTTCGGGGCGGCCGGCGGATGCGCGATCCAGTCCAGCCCCGCCTGGTATTCGGCCGGCGTCACGTCGGCGAAGCGCCTGACTTCCTCGAGGGACACCTGGCGCGGCAGCGCCAGCTTCGGCAGGATCTCCTTGAGGTAGCCGGGCGGGTAGGTGTGGCCGGGACGGCCAGCGAGGCCTTCGCGGTTCGGAAGCATGCTCAAGGCCGCCACGCGATCCGATACGAGAATTCCGTCCAGATGATCGGCCGGATACGAGGCCCACCACGCCACGATGCCGGCTGAGCGCCCCAGGTCGCTCGCGATGTTCCAGAGCGACTTCACCTTCCGATAACGGCTGCCGATCGGAACCTTGTTCCCGGTCGCCTTCTCGATCACGCTGAAATCCGCCACGCCGTGCAGGTCGGGTCCTTTGCCGGTCGCGACCGTCGTCCAGAGTAGCGGGGAAATCATCGGATTGTAGGAACGCATTCCGGCCCGGACTCCCGAATCGACCAGCCGCTTCATGGCGGGCATCCGGCCGGCGCCCACCAGAGGATCGATGATCTCCCAGTCCGCCGCGTCGAGCCCGATGACCAGCAGGCGAACGCCGGTGCGCCGCGAGCGCCCCGCGTAGTCGCTCCGCAGGAGATTGCGGGTGAAATCCGAGGGCAGCCGGACCTCCCATTTCAGGTTCGACAGCCGTATCCCCGCCGCCTCCAGCGCCTGCGTCATGGAATGGGAGAGGGGAGGTTCGATGGACGCGTGGTCGAGAAACTCGGCCGCCGAGCGACCCGAGAGGTTCCTCTTCAGGGCCTCGGAAGCGGCTTCTTCCAGCAACGCATGAAACCCTTCGTGCCGTTTCGCGGCGGTTGTGGAAAGAGCCGCCGGATCGACCTCGAAATGGAAGCTCAGCTGGACGCTGCCTCGGATTCCCTCCTTGCTCGAGACCGGCAAGGGCGGCAAGGCGCCGTCGCCCCTTTCGGAGAGGATCGCCACCGGGGTGAAAGGCGAGACGAGATGTATTCCCGGACGAAGGACGCGACGACCGGCGACGCCGAAGTGCTCCTGCGGAACCCGTACGATTCCGCGACCGGTGGTCCAAGCAACGCCGAGCGAGAGAGTGAGAATTCCGATGATCACAAAGGGGAGGAATCGCCGGCTCATCGCCAGCAGTCTACGCCGGGGAATGGGTCCGCCTCAAGGAGGCGCCGAGGATCGGGCCTTGGGCCCGAGGGGATGGGGACACCGACCTAATCATTGAGGAGCAGCCGACAATTCCGATGGGAGGAGGGAGAACGCCCGCATCTGCAACGAGGAAGCGAGTCGGCCCTCCGAGTCGGACGCATGAATCTGTTCCGGATGAAGCGCCGCCCCAGGATGTGCGGTACGGGGAGGTCAGGAGCTCGGTATCCGACGAACGATCTCGCATCACGAAAATGTAATCGTGATCTCCTCCACGGGACGCGCTCGAAGGTTCCTTGGGGTCCATCATCCCTCATCGGACTCGACACATGCACCTCGGAGCCTATATTGCAATTGCGGCCCTCCGTAAGAGGTGAAAAGCCTCGGGGCCCGCCATCACATCTTGTTCTTGAGGTGCTCATGAAAGAGCCGCGCGTGAACGAATGCATCCTCAATTCGGGACTCCTGGACGCGGACGGATTGGCGCGAGTCCTGGAAATCAAGGCCCGGGACGGAGGCTCCCTGGCGCGGATCGCGGCGAACCTTGGGCTCGCCGAGGAGGAGTCCGTCAGCCGGGCGATCGCAACCGGCCTTGGTCTCGAATACAAGGACCTGACCGAAGCGTCTTCCCAGCCACCCTCCGAAGTCACGCTGCCGGCGGAATTCTGTGTCAAGCGCCTGGTCGTGCCGCTGGGACTGAAGGATGGAACGCTGCAGGTGGCGATGGCGGATCCTCTCGATCATTCCACCATTCAGGACGTGGAATTCCGGACCAGCAAGTGGGTGGCCGTGGTGATGGCGACCGAAAGCGCGATCCTCAGGGTGCTCAAGGCCTCGTCGCTCCAGCCGGTCGAGTCCACCGCCATGTCGTACGACATGCTCGCGAGCGTGAATCCCGATGGGGAGGTCGAGGTCTCGCAGGAGGATCAGTGCGAGGTGATCGATCCAACCCAGCTGGCGAAGGACGTGAAGCTTCCGCCGATCGTCCGGTTGGTGAACGTCGCCCTGACCAACGCGGCGAAGGCAGGGGCGAGCGACATCCACATCGAGCCGCACGAGCACGGCCTGTTGATCCGACACCGCATCGACGGGATTCTGCAGGACGTGCTGCAGATTCCCAAGCACCTCCAGCAGCCGGTGATTTCCCGGATCAAGATCATTTCCGGGATGGACATCGCCGAGCGCCGCAAGCCGCAGGACGGCCGAAGCCGCCTGAGGGTCGACAAGCGACGAATCGATCTCCGCGTCTCCTCCCTCCCCACCAGCCACGGCGAGAAAATCGTCGTCCGCTTTCTCGACAGCGCCAACGCCAGCGTCAGCATGGATGGAATCGGATTCGCTCCCGATCTACGCCGGCGATTCGAGGAGATGCTGACGCGGCCCCAGGGCATGATCCTGGTCACGGGGCCGACCGGAAGCGGCAAGACGACGACCCTCTATGCCGCGTTGAACCGGGTGAAATCGCACGCCAAGAACATCATCACCGTCGAGGATCCCATCGAGTACCAGCTTGCGGGAATCAGCCAGGTGCAGATCAATCCGAAGGCGGGGGTCACCTTCGCGAGCGGACTGCGTTCCATCTTGCGCCAGGACCCGGACATCGTGTTGCTCGGCGAGATCCGTGATCGCGAAACTGCCCAAATCGCGCTCGAGGCCGCGCAGACGGGGCACCTGCTCCTGAGCACGATGCACACGAACGACGCTCCCTCCTCGATCACGCGGCTCCTCGATCTGGGGATCGAGCCGTTCATGATCGCCGCGTCCCTGATCGGCATTCTGGCCCAGCGCCTGGTGCGCAAACCCTGCCCCGATTGCATCATCGCGCGCGCGCCCTCGCCCGAGATCCTGGAGAAGTTCACCGTCACGAGGCCGGATCCCTCCTACAAAGCAGGACAGGGTTGCCCGAACTGCGGACAGACCGGCTTCCGGGGCCGCACCGCGATCCACGAGTTCCTGGTGATCAACGACGAGCTCCGTGATCGCATCGCCCGCGGGGCCGCAGAGCACGAGACGAGGGCCGCGGCGCGGCGCGCTGGGATGCGGACGCTGATGGAGGACGGGGTGATGAAGGCCGGGGACGGGCTCACGACGCTCGAGGAAGTCCTCCGAGTGATCCCCCCCGACGAGGTAAAGGCGACGACGACCTCCCAGGCCGCTCCGAGGACGGGACCCGCGATCGACGACTCCTCGACCACTCTGCCCGAGGGCGAGAAAGTGAGGGTCCTGGTAGTCGAGGACAGCCCCACGGTGGTCACGGTGGTCAAGTATTTCCTGGAGAACGAAGGGTTCGAGGTGCTGGTCGCCGCCAACGGAGTCGAAGGCTTGCGGATCGCGAGAGACTCGGCTCCACACGTCGTCGTCAGCGACCTCAACATGCCGGAGATGGACGGTATCGCGCTGGTGCAGGAGCTGCGCGCCGACGCCCGTACCCGGGGCGCGGGAATCATCTTGCTCACTTCCGACGACAGCGTGGAAACCGAAGCTCGTGGGCTGGCGACCGGCGCCGACGATTACCTGGCCAAACCGGTCGAGCCGAAGCGGCTGGCCGCGCGGATTAAGACAATCTTAGCCCGAAATCGGACCCGCCAAGCGGAGAAGGTGTGAGAAGCGAGGTCCCTTCAACAGAAACGGCCGCTCGTGGCCATCGATGGATTCACCTCCTGGCGATCGCCGTCTGGCTGGGAACCATCGTCTGGGGCATGGGGATCTTGCTGAGATTCGCCTCGACGCCCGGCGATCCGGGTCATCCGCCGCTGCAATGGCCGGAAGGGAGCCGGATCCCAGCCGCGCACCGCCCGGCCTTGCTG
This sequence comes from Candidatus Polarisedimenticolia bacterium, assembly GCA_036004685.1. Classification (NCBI taxonomy): domain Bacteria; kingdom Pseudomonadati; phylum Acidobacteriota; class Candidatus Polarisedimenticolia; species Candidatus Polarisedimenticolia bacterium. The sequence continues at coordinate 40,596 of DASYRE010000023.1, forward strand.
ATGGCCATTCATCCCCGCTGTCCCTGCACCCGCGCCAGCATCGAAGAGCTCCAGCAGGTGATGGCCAGGTGCCGCGGGCAAATGGAGGTGCACTTGATCGTCGTGGTGCCTTCGGCCGTCAGCGTGAGTTGGCTTGACACGGAGCTCGAACGGGAGGCGACCGCGATTCCGGGCGTCAACACCTACATCGATCGGGGCGGTATCGAAGCGCGCCGATTCGGCACCGCCACGTCGGGGCACACGCTCGTGTACAACGCCAGCGGGCACCTGGCGTTCAGCGGCGGGATCACACTGGCGCGCGGGCATGCAGGCGACAACTCGGGTCAGGACGCCGTCGTGGAGGCCATCCGCGAGGGAGGGCCGGCCCACGCCACCCACTCCGTCTACGGTTGTCCTCTTCACGATCCCCCGCCCGGCGCTCGGGCTTCGGAGTCCTACCGATGAGCGAGGCGGCGGGCGTCTCCATGACGGAGGCTTCGATGACGAGAGCCTCGGTGTTGTTCCAGGAGCACCAAGGCCGAATCCTCCGTCGCACCGATCGCATCTTCGCGGGTCTCCTCGCCTTCGAGTGGCTCGCGGGCATCATCGCCGCCCTGTTCATCTCGCCTCGAACCTGGGCGGGGCAATTCAGTAAGCCCCACATCCATGTCTGGGCAGCGGTGTTCCTGGGCGGAGCCATCGTCGTTTTCCCGATCGTGCTCGCCCTCTGGCAGTCGGGCCGTCCCTTCACGCGGCACACCATCGGCGTCGGCCAGATGCTTTTCGGGGCCCTCCTAATCCATCTCACCGGCGGCCGTATCGAAACGCACTTCTTCGTGTTCGGCTCCCTGGCCTTCCTGGCCTTCTACCGGGATTGGCGGGTCATTCTCTCGGCGACCCTGGTGGTCGTCGTCGACCACTTCGCCCGAGGACTGCTTTGGCCTCAATCGGTCTATGGTGTGCTCGTCGCCAGCCCCTGGCGGACGATCGAGCACGCGGGCTGGGTGGTTTTCGAGGACATCTTTCTCATCGCTTCCTGCGCGCAAGGAGTGGAGGAAATGCGGCAGATCGCCGAGCGCCAGGCGCGCCTCGAGACCGTCAACGACGAAATCGAGCGTCAGGTGGAAGACCGAACCGCCGCGCTCCGGACGAGCGAGGAGCGCTTCCGTTTGCTGGCCGAGTGCTCCCCCGTAGGGATCTACCAAACGGACGCCGCCGGACACCGCGTCTACGTGAACGCCCGGTGGGCGGAAATCGCCGGGCTGGCCTTGTCGGAGGGACTGGGCGACGGGTGGCTCGGAGCATTGCATCCGGAGGATCGCGGCCGCGTGCTCTCGGAATGGAAAGCCTGCAGCGCCGCCGGGAGAGACATCAATCACGAATTTCGCCTGCAGCGCAGCTCCGGAGAGATTCGCTGGGTCCACTCCTTCGCCTCCCCGGTGCGCACCTCCTCCGGAGAGGCCACCGAGTACGTGGGCATCGTCGAGGACATTACGCGCCGCAAGGAAATCGAGGGCGAGCTGGAACGCGCCAAGGAAGAGGCCGAAGCGGCCGCCCGGATGAAGTCCGAATTCCTCGCCAACATGAGCCACGAGATCCGCACCCCGATGAATGCGGTGATCGGCATGACCGGGCTGCTGCTGAGCACCGACCTGACGAAGGAGCAGCTGGAGTACGCCGAGACGGTCCGGCGTTCGGGAGAAGCCCTGCTGACCATCATCAATGACATCCTCGACTTCTCCAAGATCGAGGCGGGACGGCTCCATCTCGAGGTGATCGACTTCGATCTTCCGGTGCTCGTCGAAGAAGTGGTCTCCCTGCTCGCCGAGCGCGCCCAGGCGAAGAACCTCGAGCTGGTCTGCGTCGTGCATCACGGGGTTCCCTCGGCGCTGCGCGGAGACCCCGGGCGATTGCGCCAGATTCTCTTGAACCTGGTGGGAAACGCCGTCAAGTTCACGGCTCAAGGCGAGGTCGTCCTGAGGGTCAAGTCGCTGGATCCGGATACCGATCCCTGTCCGGTCCGATTCGAGGTCTCGGACACCGGCATCGGCATGCCCGCCGAAGTGATCGATGGGCTCTTCCGGCCTTTTTCGCAGGCCGACAGCTCGACCGCGCGCAAATTTGGAGGCACCGGTTTGGGGCTGGCCATATCCCGGCAGCTCACCGACCTGATGGGAGGCGCAATCGGCGTCGAGAGCCAGCCAGGCAAGGGAAGCACGTTCTGCGTGACCTTGCGCCTGGAGAGGCAGCCGGAAGGGGCCGGTATCCTCCCGGCGCCTCGGGACAGCCTGCGCGGGCTACGAATCCTGAATGTCGATGACAACCGGTCGAATCGCCAGCTTCTTTCCGTCCTGGCTGGTTCGTGGGGCATGAACTCCGACGAGGCCGAGAGTGGCCCCGCGGCGTTGGATCTTGCGCTCGCCGCGGCTCTCGAAGGCCGCCCGTACGACGTGGTGGTCCTCGACATGCAGATGCCCGGCATGAACGGCCTCGAACTCGCCCGCAAGCTCAAAGCCGATCCGCGCACCGCCGCGCTTCGTCTCGTGATGCTGACCTCCGTCGGTCTCCGAGGCCAAGGCGAGGCTTCCCGGGCGGCCGGCATCTCCGGTTATCTGACCAAGCCGGTACGGCAGTCGCAGCTCTACGACTGCCTGGCGACGGTGATGAGCTCGAGCCTGATCAGGGGAGCAGGGGGCAAAGCCTCCATGCCGCTGGTCACGCGTCACAGCCTGCGAGAGGCGAAGGCGCGCCGGCAAAAACGGATTCTCGTCGCGGACGACAACGAAACGAACCAGCTCGTGGCGGTCCGCATGCTGGGCAAGCTCGGCTTCCAGGCGGACGTGACGGCCAACGGGCTGGAGGCCGTGGAGGCTCTCACGCGAATTCCGTACGGGCTCGTGCTGATGGACTGCCAGATGCCGGAGATGGATGGCTATGCCGCGACGCGCGCCATCCGCCAGGCGGAAGAGTCCAAAGGAATTCACACTCCCATCATTGCCATGACCGCCCACGCGATGCAGGGGGACCGGGAGAAGTGCCTGGAAGCCGGCATGGACGACTACCTGGCCAAGCCCGTCCGCTCCGAGGAGCTCGCCAAAACGATCGAGCGATGGCTCCGGCCCGAGGCGGGGGACGAGGACCGCGAGACGGCGGGCACGACCCAGACCACCAACAAGAAAGTCAAGGCTCGCTCGAAGCGGACGAATGTCCAGAGCTCCCTGCCGCAAGAGGCTCCGCTGGATGTGGCCATATGGGACGAGCTAAGGGAGGCGGGCACCGCCGATGAGGACGGATTCCTGCGCCTGCTGGTCGGGAAGTTCCTGGAGGAGGCGCCGGCGTGTCTCGCCGCGCTCTCGGAAGCTTCCGCCGGCGGCGATGCCGCCGCTCTCGGTCGAGCGGCACATCGGTTGAAGGGCGCCGCCGCCACCCTCGGCGCGACCCGAATGGCCTCGATGTCGATGGAGCTGGAGAAGCTGGGGCGAGCCGGCTCCGTGACCGGGAGCCAGGGGTGGATCACGCTTCTCGAGGCAGAGCTGGGCCGCGTCCGCAAAGCCTTGTCCAAGGAGCTGGACGGAGCCGGGACGCAGCGGAAGACGGCCTGATGCGGAACGCGGCCGATCGAGAGAGGGTTTCCCGGGGGGAGTGGCTCGTCGGTGGCGGCGAGATGGCTAAGACGATCAAGGCCAAGGATTGGTCCAAGACTCCTCTGGGTCCCATGGATTCCTGGCCGCAGAGCCTGCGGACCACCGTCAGCCTCGTGCAGGCCTCCAACTCGCCGATCTCCCTCGCCTGGGGCCCCGGCCACGTCCAGATCTACAACGATGGCTACTGGCCCATCTGCGGGGCCAAGCATCCTGCGTCGATGGGCCAGGACTTCCGCGAGTGCTGGGCTTCCGCCTTTCCCGTCATCGGGGAAGCCTACGCGACCGCCTGGTCGGGGAAGAGCGCCTACCTGGAAAAAATGCGGATGTTCCTGGACCGCTATGGCTTTCTGGAGGAGACGTGGTTCACGTTCTCGTTCAGCCCTATCACGGACGAATCGGGCTCGGTCGGCGGCCTCTTTCATCCGGTTACCGAGATGACCAGCCAGATGCTTACGGAGCGACGCACCAAGACGCTTCGTGAGCTCGCCAGCCGCGGGGCCCGGGCCCGGACCACGGAAGAGGCGTTCGCGCTGTCGGCTCAGGTGCTTGCCGAATCCGACCTGGATTTGCCGTTCGTCTTGTTCTATCTGGTGGAGTGGGACTCACGCCGCGCCCGGCTCATCGGCCAGACAGGACTGGAGCCTGGAACCGACGTGAGCCCGAAGCTCATCGATCTGCGCTCGCCGGTCAATCGTCCCTGGCCCGTGGAGGAGGTGACGCGCACGGGACTGCCGTGCCGGATCGACTCCACGGGGACGCTGCTCGCTGGCCGGCCAGTCGGTCCTTACCCTGAGATTCCGAAATCGGCGTTCGCCCTGCCCATTCGCCAGCCGGGCACCGACCAGCCCGCCGCCGTCATGGTGGCGGGCGTCAGCTCGCGGCTGCCCATGAACGAGCCCTACCGCGGCTTCTACGACCTGATCGGCGCGGCCGTGGGTACGGCCTTGGCCAATGCGCGGGCCTACGAGGTGGAGCGCAAGAGAGCCGAGGCGCTGGCCGAAATTGATCGGGCGAAGACGGCGTTCTTTTCCAACGTGAGTCACGAATTCCGTACGCCGATCACGCTGATCCTGGCCCCGCTCGAGGACGAGCTCGCCGAACGCCGGGACCCCTTGCCGGCCGGGCGCCGCGAACGGCTGGAGACGGCGCACCGCAACAGTCTCCGGCTCCTGAAGCTGGTGAACACCCTGCTGGATTTCTCGCGCATCGAAGCGGGGCGGATTCAGGCCACGTACGAGCCGACGCATCTGGGAGAGGAGACGGCGGAGCTTGCCAGCGCGTTTCGCTCGGCGGTGGAAAGAGCCGGACTGCAGCTCACGGTCGATTGCCCTCCCTTGCCCGAGCCCGTCTACGTGGACCGGCAGATGTGGGAGAAGATCGTCCTGAATCTCGTCTCGAACGCTTTCAAACACACCTTCCAGGGCGGCATCGAGATCAAGCTGCGGTGGCGCGAGAATGGCGCGGAGCTTTCCGTCCACGATACCGGAGTGGGCATTGCAACGGAGGAGCTGCCGCGGATCTTCGAGCGCTTTCATCGCGTCAAGGGAGCCCAGTCACGGTCGCACGAAGGGACCGGGATCGGCCTGGCGCTCGTGAAGGAGCTGGTTCTACAGCACGGGGGAGAAGTCCGAGTCGAGAGCCAGGAGGGCAAAGGCAGCGTCTTCACGGTCGCCATCAAGGCGGGGCGCGCTCACCTTCCGGCGGAGCGCCTGCAGACCGATCCCAGGCCCGCCTCCCCGGGGACCGGGGCGGCCGCCTACGTCGAGGAAGCTCTGCATTGGCTGCCCGGCGCGCCGGCCGAGATTGCCATGCCATCCGCCGGAGCGAGGCCGGGCGCCGCTCCCGGCCAATCCGCGGCGGCCGCTTCCCAGCACCGATCGAGCGTTCTCTGGGCCGACGACAACACCGACATGCGTGAATACGTCCGGCGGCTGCTGTCGCAGGATTACGACGTGATCGCGGTCGCCGACGGCGTCTCGGCGCTCGAGATGGCGAAGAAACAACGACCCGACATCGTTCTGACGGACGTCATGATGCCGCGGCTGGACGGATTCGGCCTTCTCCGGGAGCTGCGAGCCGATCCCTCGATGCGGACCGTTCCGGTCATCCTTCTCTCGGCGCGCGCCGGGGAGGAGGCGACTCTCGAAGGCCTCCAATCGGGCGCCGACGATTATCTCGTCAAGCCCTTCTCCGCTCGCGAGCTTCAGGCCCGGGTGCGGACGCACCTCGACATGAGCCGCGCCCGCCTCGAATGGGCCAGGCGCCTGGAGCAGGCGAACCAAGAGCTGGAGGCCTTCAGCTATTCCATATCGCACGATCTGCGAACGCCGCTACGTCACATCCAGGGATTCGTCGAGCTGCTCCGGGAAGAGGCCGCTTCGGCTCTCGACGAGAACGGGAGTCGATATCTGGGCAAGATCGACGCTTCCGCGAAGAGCATGGCGAAGATGATCGAGGACCTGCTTGCGTTTTCGCACATGGGCCGCCGCGAGATGCGCGATACCAGGGTGGATATGGGCCGCCTGGTCTCCGAAGTGAAGAGCGAGCTTCAGGAGGAGGCGAGAGGACGCCGGATCGTGTGGAACATCGGACCCATGCCGGAGGTCCGGGGAGATGCGGCGCTGCTCAAGCTGGCCGTGACCAATTTGCTCGCCAACGCGATGAAGTACACGCAGAATTGTGAGGAAGCCCGCATCGAGATCGCCTCGGAGGCTCCCCGGAACGAAGTCGTGATCTCCGTGCGGGACAACGGCGTCGGCTTCGATCCGCGGTACGCCCATAGGCTGTTCGGCGTCTTCCAGCGGCTTCACGAAACGAAGGAATTCGAAGGCACCGGGATCGGTCTGGCGAACGTGCGGCGGATCGTCAGCCGGCACGGTGGAAGGACGTGGGCCCACGGAGAGGTCGGCCGGGGCGCCGCGTTCTTCTTTTCACTTCCCAAGGCGTGGGACGAGGAGGAAGGACCCGCGGCCGCGGACCGGCTCTCCGAAGACCTGGCAGGAGCATGAGTCACCCGGCGGAAGCGAGCCGACCCGAAAGACTGCTGCGGATTCTTCACCTGGAGGACGATCCGAATGACGCGGAGCTGATCCGGAAGGCTCTGCCGAAAGCGGGGCAGGGCCTCTTGGTCGAGCAGGTGTCGACACGAAGCGAGTTCGCGCGGCTCCTCGGCCGGGGAGCAGTCGACCTAATCCTCTCGGATTTCGCGCTGCCCGACTTCGACGGTCTTTCCGCCCTCAAGCTGGCGCGCGAAAGGTTCCCGGACGTTCCCTTCATCCTCGTGTCGGGAACGATCGGTGAGGAAGCCGCCATCGAAAGTCTGCGTAGTGGCGCGACGGACTACGTTCTGAAGCACCGGCTGTCCCGCCTGGGGCCTGCGGTCTCCCGCGCCCTCGAAGAAGCTGCGGAGCGCAGAAAGCGCGTCGACGCGGAAGAAGCGCTGCATCGGGAACAGCGATTGTCGCGCTTGGAGGAGGCCCGGCGCCGCCGGAGCGAGGAGCGGCTTGCGGCGCAGTTCGACATGGCTCTTGCTCTGGCCAAGTCGACCTCCCTGGCCGAAGCGACGCCGCGCATTTTGAAGTCGGTCTGCGAGGTACTCGAGTGTGAATATGCGGCGCTCTGGGAGGTGGACCGCCAGGCCAAAGTTCTGCGCTGCGTGGAGATCTGGCACCCCGCGCGGATCGGCTTCCCCCAGTTTGAGGAGCTGAGCCGACGGACGACCTTTGCTCCCGGCGTCGGGCTGCCCGGAAGGGTCTGGGCCAGCGGCAAGCCGGCTTGGATCCAGGACGTCGTGGAAGACGCCAACTTCCCGCGGGCCCCGGCGGCGAGGCGCGAAGGGCTGCATGGGGCCTATGGCCTGCCCATCGTGCTGCAGGGGGAAGTCCTGGGCGTTATGGAGTTTTTCAGCCGGGAGATCCGGGAGCCGAGCAGCGATCTGGTCGCGATGCTCACTACGGTGGGAAGTCAGATCGTCCAGTTCATCGAAGGGAAGCACCGCGAACAGGAGCTGGTGGAACGGGTGCGTCTGACCGCCCTTGGCGCGGACATCGGCATGTCCCTGACCCAGCCCGGCACCCTGCGCGACCGGTTGCAGCGCTGCGCCGCGGCCGTCGTGAAACACCTCGACGCGGCCTTCGCGCGCATCTGGACGCTCGACCAAGCCGGCCAAGTCCTGGAGCTCCAAGCCAGCGCGGGCCTCTACACGCACCTGGATGGCGCCCACAGCCGGGTGCCCGTGGGGAAGTACAAGATCGGCCTCATCGCCGAAGAGCGCCAGGCCCACTTGACGAACGACGTCCTCAATGACCCCCGAGTCGGGGATAGAGAATGGGCGGCGCGCGAGGGGATGGCCGCGTTCGCCGGTCATCCTCTCATCGCGCGGGATCATCTGGTCGGAGTGATGGCTCTATTCGCGCGGCACCCCTTGAGCGACTACGTCTTGACGGCCCTGGCGACCATCGCCGACAACGTCGCGCTGGGTATCGAAAGCGAGAAAATCGAGGCGGAACGCGAGAAGCTGGAGATCCAGTTCCGGCAGGCCCAGAAGATGGAAGCCGTGGGGCGTCTCGCCGGCGGAGTCGCCCACGACTTCAACAACCTGCTGAGTGTCATTCTCGGCTATGGCAACCTCATGCTGGCGCGATCGGAGCGCAGCGAAGGAGATCGCAAGAGCCTACAGGAAATGTGCAAGGCCGCCGAGCGCGCCGCAGGCTTGACGCGCCAGCTTCTCGCCTTCAGCCGCCAGCAGGTTCTGATCCCGGAGATCTTCGATGTTCGCGAGACCGTCAAGGAACTGTCGAAAATGCTGGGCCGGCTGATCGGCGAGGACGTCGAGCTGCAGACGCATTGTTGCGAGGAGCCCTGCCACGTATTGGCCGATCGTGGGCAGGTGGAGCAAGTCATCATGAACCTCGTGGTGAACTCGCGCGATGCCATGCCTCAGGGAGGAAAGCTGTGCGTCGAAGTCCGGAGCGTCGGAGTGGCTGCGCCGATTCCGCACGATCACGTGACCATGCCGGCAGGACGCTACGTGATGCTGGAAGTCATCGATACCGGAACCGGCATGGATTCCGCCACCCAAAACCGCGTTTTCGAGCCGTTCTTCACGACCAAGGAGCAGGGAAAGGGGACCGGCCTGGGACTCGCGACGGTGTACGGAATCGTCAAGCAGAGCAATGGCTACATCTGGGTGCACAGCGAGCCTGGCAAGGGAACGAAGTTCACAATCTATCTGCCGCTTTCCCAAGGGCAGGCGAAGGAGGCGATTCCCGTGCCGCGCGGCGCGCTCCTGCGCGGAACCGGCACGATCCTCCTGGTGGAAGATTCCGAAGCTCTGCGCCGTCTGGCCCGGCACGTGCTCGAGGATACCGGCTACACGGTTCTGGCCGCCTCCAGCGGCGAAGAAGCGGAACGTCTGGCAGCCGGCCATTCCGGCCGGATCGATCTGCTTCTCGTCGATGTCGTCATGCCTGGAATGAACGGCCGAGAACTGGCGGAGCGCTTGTCATCGTTGCGCTCCGAGATGCAGATCCTCTACATGTCGGGCTACACGAACGACGCGGTCTTGCAGCACGGGATCGCGTCGGAGGCGGTGAACTTCATCCAGAAACCGTTCACTCCGAGCGTCATGACGCGCAAAGTGCGCGAAATTCTGAAGCAGAATCCCTCCTTCTGAAGTCATTCCCCGCCTTCTCCGGAGCGAAAAGTGTCGGAGCCCCGCTCTTTGCGCATCTCCGAAGAGACGGGGCATCGTCCTCGGACGAGGCCGTTGGCAAGGATATAATCCCCCAGGCGTTGGGCATCCGGAGCGCACAGGGGACATCGAATGAACCGCAAGGCCATCATTTTCATCGCATTGGCCGTCATCGCGGGCTCCGCGGTCCTCTATTTCTGGTTCGCTTCGCGGCCCCGGACGATGGTCTTGACCGGGTTGGTGACCACGAACGACGTCATCGTCAGCTCGCAGATCGCCGGTCAGATCGACAAGCTCCTGGTCACCGAAGGCAACGTCGTGAAGCACGGAGACCTGCTCGTGGTGATCAAGCCGGACGAGCTGCAGGCCGACGCCGCCTACTACGCTCACAGCGCCGAGGGAGTCGCGGAGCAGGTGAAGGAGGGCGAGGCGGCGCTGCGGTATCAGCAGCGGCAGACCACCGATCAGATCAAGCAGGCGGAGGCTGTCGTTTCCTCCGTGGAGGCCCAGCGCGCCGCCGCCGAGGCGGACGCTGAGAACGCCCGGCTGATCTTCGAGCGCAGCGAAGGCCTGAAGAGCCAGGGTATCCTTTCCCAGGGTGAGTACGACCAGGCGCGCACAACCTACGCTGCGGCCCAGGCCAAAGTGGACTCGTTCCGGAAGCAGGCGGACGCCCAACGGGCCACCCTGGCGCTGGCCCGGGCGAACGCCGAACAGAACGCCGTCAGATTGCACCAGCTCGATTCGAGCCGCCAGGAGCAGGCGGCGGCCGCCGCGCAGCGGACGAAGGCCGACGTTCGGCTCGCCTACACCGAGCTGCGGGCCCCCATCGGCGGCTTGGTGGACGTGCGCGCCGTCCGCGCCGGCGAAGTGGTCGCCGCGGGCCAGCCGCTCCTGACTCTCATCAATCCGGACGATCTGTGGGTGCGCGCGGACGTAGAGGAGACTTATGTGGACCACGTGCGGCTCGGGGACCGTCTGACCGTGCGGCTCCCTTCGGGCAAGGAGCGCCCGGGGGTTGTCTTCTATCGCGCGGCCGACGCCGCGTTCGCCACGCAGCGCGACGTGAGCCGCTCCAAGCGGGACATCAAGACCTTCGAGATCCGCCTGCGCGTCGACAACCGGGACCGGGGCCTCGCCGTCGGCATGACGGCCTACGTGATCCTCCCGCCGATTTCCTGATGGCCGCCATCGACGTCCGTCAGATCGTGAAGAAGTTCGACGACTTCACCGCCGTCAGCGGCGTCAGCTTCACGGTCGAGCGCGGGGAAATCTTCGGCCTCCTGGGCCCCAACGGCGCGGGAAAATCGACGCTCATCCGGATGCTCACGACCCTGATCGTGCCGACTTCCGGCACCGCGACCGTCAACGAGTTCGACATCCGGACCCAGCAAAACGGCGTCCGGCAGTCGATCGGCGTGATCCCCCAGGCGATGACCAGCGATCTCGAGCTGAGCGTCGAGGAGAACCTGATCATCTACGCGAAGCTCTACGGCGTGACACGCGAGCGCCGTAAGAAGCTGACGCGCGAGCTGCTCGAGTCGGTGGAGCTGACGCAGTGGGCCGACAAGCCGGTCAAGAACCTTTCCGGCGGGATGCGCCGCCGCGTGGAGATCGCCCGCGGCCTCGTCCACGAGCCCAAGATCTTCTTCCTTGACGAGCCGACGACCGGGCTCGACCCGGTGTCGCGCGTCGCCGTCTGGGAGATGCTCCAGCGCATCAAGGGGCAGCGCGACCTCACGGTTCTGCTGACGACCCATTACATGGATGAGGCCGACAAGCTGTGCGATCGGATCGCCATCGTCGACCACGGCGAACTGAAGGCTCTCGATTCCCCGGCGAAGCTGAAGGCCTCCGTCCCCGGACAGAACTTCGTGGAGGCCAGCTTCTCGACGGTGCCGGAGGGCTGGCCCGAAGTCCTGAAGGGGCTTCCAGCCGTCCAGAGCGTGACCGGCAAGGACAGGATCTACCGGATCTCGTCGGGCGACGGTCCCGAGACCACGATGGCGCTGATGGACGCCGCCCGGAAGTCCGGGGTCGACGTGGAGTCGCTCTCCGTGCAGAGCACGACCCTGGACGACGTGTTCGTCCATTACACGGGGCGGGGGCTCCGGGACGCCCTGCAGGAGGCCTCCCCGATGGACAGCCCGTTCATGATGCGGCGCGGGTAGGAGCGGGACGATGCAGCGGATGTGGGCGATCATCGAGCGCGAGCTGCGGCGTTTCCGCAGGAGCCCGGCGCTGATCTTCATCTCCCTCGTCTTCCCGCTCGTCCAGCTCGTCGTGCTGGGATATGCGTTCGGCGGCGTCGTAAAGCACCTCAAGATCGGAATCGTCGATCAGGATCACGGCCTCTCCGCGGTGAAGGTCCGCGAGCTCTGCAACGCCGCCGCGAGCGGCGCGAAGACCTTCGATCCCGTCCTCTACGCCGATCCGGGCGTGGCGCTGCGGGATCTCAAGAACGGAAAGATCAACGGCATCCTGACGATCCCGCCCGATTTCTCGCGGCGGACGCTGCAGAAGGCGGGATCCCGCCTCGCCTTGATCGAGGACAACACCGACGGGTTCGCCTCCTCCGCGCTGGCCGCGTCGGTCGGCGGGCTGGTGGGCGCCCTGAACCTGCCGGCTCAGGACGCGCGGCGGGTGCCGACCCAGGTGAGTCTGGATGTCGTTGAGGTGTATCCCTACGTCCCGTACATCCAGTACCTGCTTCCGGGGACGGTCGTCATGTCGATCTTCATGATGGTGATGATCGGCGGGGGGATCATCTTCATCGACGACAAGGCGCGCGGCCTGCACGAAGGCTACCTGGTCACCCCGATCTCCAAGCTCGAGCTCATCGGCGGCTTCAATCTCTCCGGGACGATCAAGGCGGTGGCGGCGGGCACGGTCCTGGCACTGCTCGGCTCGTGGATCGCCGGGATCCCCGATCCGCTCCAACCCTGGCGCCTCGTCAAAGTGTTCCTCGTGATCGTCGTCACCGCGTTCGCCCTCATCAGTCTCATGTTCCTGCTGATGGTGCGCGTGACCGATCCCCTCGTTCCCCGCGCTGTCTTCGGAGTCCTGAATACCCTGCTCTTCTTCCCGAGCGGCGCCGTCTACCCCCAGCAGGCGTTTCCTCCCTGGCTCAAAGGGATCGCCACGATCGATCCCTTCACGTACGCCGTCCACGCGCTCAAGAGCCTGCTCCTGAAGAACACCGGCTTCGACGCCATCGGCTGGGACCTCGTCTACCTCTCGATCTTCTCCATCATCGCCATGACCGCCGCCACCATGCTCTTCCGAAGGACGCTCTGAGGGCTTACAGTAAAAGGGCCCGCACGGGCGGGCCCTCACGAATCAATCTTCCGAAGAGCGAGCGGCTAGAAACTCCAGCTCAAGGCCAGGCGCATGGTGCGGGGCGCGCCGTAGCTGTTCGGCGTCAGAAAGACGGGGTTCCCGATCCCGGCGATCGACTCCACGTTGTCGTCGAAGGTCCGGGCCTCCTGGTTGCCCCCCCGATGCTCTCCTCGTGATGGCCTAGAAAGTCCAGTTTGCTGCCAGCCGAATGGCCCGGGGCGCGCCGTAGGCGCTGGGCGTCAAGAAGTCGGGGTTCCCGACTCCCGCGGTGCTTTCCACGTTATCGTCGAATCGCCGAGCTTCCTGATTGTTGAAGACGTTGAACACGTCGAAGGACAGGTTCAGCTGGGATTTTTCGCCGAACTTCACCGGATAGCCAAAATGGACGTCGATGGTCACGATGTCCGGATTTCGGCCCAATAGTCCGCGGGGAACGTGTTTGTAGTCGACGAGGAAGAGATTGCTTTTCGTGCAGCCGGGGACCAAGCTGGAGGAACACTTTGGCAGGGCGAAGAACTCAGAGCTTTTGCCTCGATCGAGGGTGTCGGCCGTGTCATCGCCATCCGAGTCTAACCACCAGGCATAGACCGGCTCCAGGCCCGGAAGCTCACCGCTGTTCTGGTATAAGGCGTGGGGGTGGGCGAGCTGGGGGGTGCGGGGAGTGCCCGACTGCCAGTTGAAACCTCCGCCGATCGTGAATCCGCTGGGCCACCGGTAATAGGGATAAACGTTCAGGACGTGCGTGCGGTCCGTATTGAGGAAGCCGGATGCGAATTGCCCCGACATGAGGGGGGAATTAGGGAAGTCGAAGAGCGAAGTGATGTTCGGGTCGCTCTGGCCGTTATCGTTCCGGAACAGTCCTTCGTAATTCCCTTTGAGCTGCGCGTATCGGTAGTTGGCCGTCACCGCCCAACTATTGGAGAAGGTCTTGTTGATGTTGAACTCGAGCGCTTTGTAATCCCGCTTCGGGGCGGGGAAGTTCGCGGCTCTTGGAGTATTTACGGCAGGATTGGCCAGGACGTAGTTCCCGAACGGGGCGGCATCGAACGACCCTGCCGGCACCCCGGGACAGGTCGTCCCGGAGCTGGGGAATGGGTCGCAGGGGTACCCGTAGTTGGTTCCGTAGTAATAGTTTTCGGTGGCTTCGATGGTCGAGAATTGGGTGTCCTCCAAGACTCGTCCCTGATAGCGGAAGATTCCCCGGATCTCAACGGCCAAGTCGGGGCGGATCTGCTGCTGGTAGCCGAGAATGTACTCGTCCTCATAGGGCAGGCGGGTCCCGGGCTGGACGGTGGTAGTCGCTCCCCCGAGCCCGTGAACGGTGTCGGTCTGGGTCGCCGTCCTCGGATCAGGTCCGTCGTATTCGATCCGCCCCCCGACCTCATTGCTGAACGAGCGGACAGCGAGATCATTCGGGATCTGCTCGTAGTAGCGGGCGTAGTTCCCATAGAGCTTGCTTTTCCCGTTTCCCAGGACGTCGTAGATCGCCCCGATTCGTGGAGAATACTCCCAGTCGAAGGTGTAGCCGCTGGGCAGGAAGGTCGTGGTTCCCACCCTTCCAGGATTCGCGAGGTTGTAGGGGAGAGTGAAATTCCCCGAGCCCTTCACCTTTTCGTGGGTCGCGCGGACGCCGGCCTTCACCGTCCAACGGGAAGTGATCTGCCAGGTGTCCTGGGCAAAGAGGTTCAACACCTTGTTGGTCGTGGGAGGCACTACCGGACGGAACCGGCTTCGGATGACTTCGAACTGATTGGAGTCTCTCTCTTCGATGAGCGCCCCTGAAAACGACTGGATGGGAGTCTTGTTCCAAACGCTCTTGTCGCAGGTGTCGCCAACGGGGCAATCGGAGTTGCGGACGCAGGCTACCGCCGGGTTCGCGGTGCAGCTGGCGGCAACGAAGGCGGTGAAGCTGGGGCCCGAGTAGTGCTGGTTGTCGGTGTATTCGATGTCATCGAACCCCGCACCGTACCTCACCTCGTGCTTGCCGATGACGTTCGTCAGCTTGACGGAGTACTGCGTGCTGAGGTCCCGCTGGTCGGACAGGAACCCCGGGCCTCCCCGGAAGTTTACCGGACCTACCTCGACCTGGCCCGAGTTAGCGAGCAGCTGCGCTCGCAGGTCCGCGATCTGGTAATCGTCCAGGAGAGGGGTTTCGCTGAACCGGCCGTGGTGCCGGGAGATCTGCGCGTCGATGAAGAACTTCGGAGTGAGGATTCCATTGTACTTGAGGGCTCCATTATTGGCGCCATAGCGGATTCCGCTCTGCCCGCCTCCCAGGACATAGTCACTATAAAGCAAGGAGGACGAACCGCTAATCTGCTGGGTATCGGCGTTCTGCGGACCATTGAATCCCCGGGAAGGGTCGCCGAAGAAAGAGAGGTCGAACCGGTGGTTGGCAGCCACGAACCAGGTCAGCTTCCCGGCATAGTTGTAACTTCGGCGCACCCTCTCCTGGAGCCCGAGCTGGGATGCCGGAAAGGCCTCCTGTCCGGCGATGTCGGGGTTGGTGGTGATGTCGATGGTACAGTCGGCTGGAGTATTGGAGGGCGGACAGCCGACAGGAAAACTGATGGACTGCACATCGAACCTCGTCTTCGTCTCCACGGGATTGATGGCCACGAACCAGAACAGCTTGTCCTTGACGAAAGGACCGCCATAAGAGAATGCGAAGTCGTAAATGTCCTCCTCGCGGGTATTCACGGAGCCCAGGAGGGTTCTCACTCGCTCCCGCGATCCTTCAAGTTCGTGGAACGTCGAGTTGAAGGCGACGCCTCCTCGGAACTCATTGGTGCCTGATTTCACGATGGCGTTCAGGACCCCCCCGAGGGCCTGGCCGAACTCGGCCTCGAATCCCCCCGTCTTGACCTGAACTTCGTCCAGGAAGTCGCCGGTAACACCCGTTCCCAGAGAGCCATAAACGATGTTGTAAGCGCCGATGCCGCCGTAGCCGGTGTTGGTGATGTTGATGCCGTCGATCAGGTAGGAATTCTCCAGACCCGAAGATCCCCCGATCGAAAAGTTCCCGGCCCCGGTGCCTCCGCCGCTCACAACCCCGGGCGCGGTCAGGAAGAGATTGCTGTAGTTCCGGGCGATTGGGATGGACGCGGTGAAGTCTGACACCTTGACGTTAGTGCCGATTGACGTGGAGGTCCGATCGAGGAGTGGCGCCTGACCCGTGACGGTGATCGTTTCCACCTTGCCCGGCTGCATGGCGTACTTCACCGTCGTCTTCTCGTTGAGCTTGATGATGATATTGTCCTGGACGATCGTGGAGAAACCCGCCGCGATGATCTGCAGTGTGTAGTTGCCGGGAGTGAGGAAGGGGATGATGAAGTAGCCATTCTTGTCGGAGATGGCTCTTCTCGCACCCTGGGGAGACTGGGCCGTGACCACCGCGTCGGCGATGGGTCGTCCGCGATCGTCGGTGACGACGCCCGCGATGGTCCCGGTGGTTATTTCCTGAGAGGTGGCGGGGGGCGCAAGGCTGGCGACCGCCATCGCCGTGAGGCAGATGAAGAGCAGGCCGTGCCTTTTCATGGTTCCTCCTCAGAAGACCAGGAAAGGAGTGGAGTTTTCGGATGGGACCGTGCAGGTCAACAGCCTGCCGGAGGCGGCGGGAGCCGCCGCAGGGCGGGAAGCAACGTGGCACCGCGAGAGCTTCACGAGAACCTTCTCCTTCCGGCGAGAGAGACCCGGAACTGACGAAGGACTCGGCACTTGATTGAATCTAGATCACCCTTTGATCCTGTGTCAAGCGAATGATGGCGAAAAGTTTACGGCCCCGGCGACCTTCGCTGGTGGTAAAATCTTGGTCAAGTTCCTCAAGCCTGCCGGAGGTTCGCCATGAGCCTTCTTTCAGCATGCAAGACCTTCCCAGTCCCGTTCACGATGATTCTCCTTTTCGCACGCAACGGAGCCGCCGGCGCGGACGATTCCTACGATCCCCATAAAGTCATGCTGGCCCGGGCCCACTACGAGAAAGGACTGAAGCTGCTTCAAAAAGACAGTCGTCCCGACGCCGAAGTGGAATTCCAGGAATCGGTCCGCGTTTTTCCCGAGTTTGCGGACGGCTATATCCAGCTCGGGAACCTCGCCACGTTGCGGAAGGACTACTCAGCGAGTCTCGCGCATTACATGCGGGCGCGCACGGCGTTGCAAAACCTTCAGGGGATGTCTCGGCGGCAGGAACTGGAGCGCAGGAACCGCCTGCAGGAGAGCATGGACATCCTGAGGGCACGGATCGACCAGATGCGGATGAGCCAACGCCCCACGGACCGCGGGGAGATCAGCGAGGCTATGGCACGCCTCGAGAAGCTCCAGCAGGAACAATCTAGAATCCTGGTTCGCGACGAGCAGCCGATCCCGCCGGAGATCCACTTCCTCATCGGCACGGCCCGGATGAATCTCGAGCAGTTCGATCAGGCGATCGAAGATTTCCGCCAGGCGCTGGCCGTCCGGCCGGCCTACGGCGAGGTCCACAACAACCTGGCGGTGATCTACCTCTACCGGAAGGACTATCCGCAGGCGTGGGACCACCTGCACGCCGCCGAGAAGGCGGGCGTGCGGATCAACCCCGAGTTCCGCGATGAGCTCGCGGCGGTCGCCCCCGAATCTCCTGCTCCGGCGCGTTGACGCGCCGGCTCGGCGGGAGAACGCCGTCACCGGAGCCTATGGAACGCGCCGCGCCGCCTGAATCAGGGCCAGGATCGAAGTGTAAAGGTAGCCCGCCTGGAAGAGCAAAACGAACGGCAGCGAGGCGTAGATCCGGTGGGTGATCGCGTAGACGAGGACCCCGGTGAAATAGAGGCCCAGGGCCAGCTCGAGCGCGATCAAAGCCGAGAGCCTGCCAGGATAGGTGAGCGTGTCTCCCCGCAGCGCCTTCCCCTCGGCCCGCAGCTTCGGCGTGCGGACGAAGCCTGTCCGGCGGCCGGCGAGCGCCTCCAGGACCGCCCGCGTGTTGTTGAGGCACAGCCCCGCCCCCACCGCCATCAGGACCGGCAGATCGCGCAGCGAGCCTCGCCGTTCCGGCCGGACCTGCCGCTGTGAGAACAGATAGAAGGCGACCACCGAACCCGTGGCCAGGAGGAAGATCGGAAAGTCGAGGCCCAGAAGCGAGTTCCAGCGCATCCCTTGGCGCGCCAGCATGGCCGGAAAGAAGAGGATCGAGACGATCGTCATCAGGACGTAGGCGAAGTTGGCGGTCAGATGGAACACTGCCTCGCTCTTCACGCGGCCCGGCAGCGGGCTTCGCAGGATGCGGGGCAGCACTTTCAGGGCGGTCTGGATCGAGCCCTTCGCCCAGCGGTGCTGCTGGCTCATGAAGGCGCCGATCTGCACGGGAAGCTCCGCGGGAGCGACCAGGTCCGGAAGGAAGACGAACCTCCATCCGAGGAGCTGCGCGCGGTAGGAAAGGTCGAGATCCTCGGTCAGGGTGTCGTGCTGCCATCCCCCCGCCGCCTCGATGCAGGAGCGCCTCCAGATCCCCGCCGTTCCGTTGAAGTTGAAGAATCGCCCGGAGCGGTTCCGCGCCGACTGCTCGACCAGGAAGTGCCCGTCGAGAAGGATCGACTGCACGCGGGTGAGCGTCGAGTAATCGCGGTTCAGGTGTCCCCAACGCGCCTGGACCATCCCCACCGCAGGATCCTCGAAGTGCGCCACGGCGCGCCGGGCGAAATCGGCCGGCGGCACGAAGTCGGCGTCGAAGATGGCGATCAGATCGCCGGTGGCTTCCCGCAGCCCCGCCGCCAGGGCTCCCGCCTTGTAGCCGTCACGCGAGGAGCGCCGCAGATGGCGGATTCGCAACCCCCGCGCCGCGTGCTCCTCGACTTTCCGGCGGCACAGATCGGCGGTTCCGTCGGTGGAGTCGTCCAGGACCTGGATCTCCAGACGGTCCTTCGGGTAGTCGAGCGCGCAGACGGCGTCGAGAAGGCGCTCGGCGACGAAGATCTCGTTGTAAAGCGGCAGCTGCACCGTGAGCGTGGGAAGCTCGAGAGGGCCGGGCGCCGCCGGAAACGGCCGGCGGCGATGCCGGCGGCAGAGCAGGACGAGGCCAAGACGATGGAAACCGTAGACCGCCAGGAGTCCCATGCAGAGGAAGTACAGGACGAGGACTCCGATTGCGGGCAGGTTCATGGGAGTGCTATCGTCGGGCCGCCGCGAGCCGGACGGTGAGCGGCCTCGCGCCGGATCCGCCTCGCCCTCGTGGAGAGCTTCGCCTGTTGCGCCGCCCGCTGGTCGCCGGTTTGCTGATGGAGGCGGGCTTCGCCGCTCTCGCGGCGCCGGGCTTGTCGGTTCCGGCGCGCGTGGCGCTGCAGCTGGGGCTGTTCGTCGCCTATCTCGCCGCCCTGCGAGGCATCGCGTGGCAAAGTATGGACGCCGCGCAATGGCGCGCGGCCCTCGCCCTGGCGGGGCTCTTCCGGCTGACGCTCGTGGTCGCCGCGCCGTTCTACTCCGACGATCTGTACCGGTATCTCTGGGATGGAAGGGTGCAGGTCACGGGGCGCCTCAATCCCTACCGCTACGCCCCCGGCGACCCCGCGGTGGCTCCGCTCCGCAATGAGATCTCTTCGCGCGTCAACCATCCGGAGATTCCTACCATCTATCCGCCCGTCGCCCAGTTTCTTTTCGCCCTGGTCGCGGCCGTGCGACAGTCAGCCGTGGCGATCAAATCGGCGCTCGCGCTCTGCGATCTGGCGCTGCTGGCGGTCCTTCTCAAGCTCCTGGCCCGGACGCGAATTCCGCGGGAGCAGTTGCTGATTTACGCCTGGAACCCGCTCGTGATCGCCGAAGTCGCCGGCAATGGGCACGTCGACGTGCTGGCGGTCCTGCTGCTCATCGTGGCGATTCACCTGATTATAGGAGAACGATCCCTGCTGTCAACCCTCGCGCTCGGGCTCGCCGCGGGCGCCAAGTTCGTGCCGTTCCTGGCATTTCCCGTCCTGCTGCGGCGCGTCCCGGCGCGCTTCCGCATCGTGCCGTTCGCCCTGTTCGGGACCGTCTATCTTCCTTATGCGGGAGCCGGCGCCGCCTTGTTCGGCGGATTGCGCGCCTACGCGGAGCGGTGGCGCCACAACGACTCGCTCTTCGCCTTGATTCTGGCCGCCCTGGAGTTCCTCGACCCGACCGAGGTCCTGAAGGCAGGCGTGGGATGGCTGCACGAGCTGTTCAGCTACCCGCGGTGGATGCTGCCGATGTACACCTACGCCTACCCGGCCTATTGCGCGCGCCTCGTCGCTCTCGGGCTGGTCGCCGCGCTGGCGCTCGTCCTGGTCCGCAAGAAGGCCGATCCGATCCGCGGCACGTTCATGATCCTGGGATGGGCCCTGCTCCTGTCCCCGACGGTGCATCCCTGGTACCTGCTCTGGATCGCCCCTTTCCTCGTCCTGCGTCCCAACCCGGCGTGGATTCTCCTGACGGGCTTGGTCCCGCTCAGCTACCTCGATCCGGCTCCGGTCGCGGAGGGGATCCCGCGGCCTCTCTGGATCCGGCTGGTGGAGTACGTCCCCTTCTTCATCCTGCTCGTGACGGGAGCGGCAATCTCCTACCGCCGCCGGGATCCGGTCACCCTGTTCGGGCTGCGTCAATTCCCGCCGGGACTCGCGGGACGCTGGCCTGACGAAGCAAAGGGGGAAGGAGTCCCGCCGCCGGCTTGAGACGAGGAACCGCGAGGCCTCAGGGAGTCGGCTCCGAGGCGCTCACCTGCTGGGCGGCATGGGCCCTTCCGCAGGCCTTTCCGCACGCGTTATTGGGGAGGCCGGAGAGGCTCGAGCAGCAGGCGCGGCACTCGGGGACGGTCGGCAGGGCGGCGCAGTCGCTGAAATCCTCGGGTCCGATCGGGTTGCCCAGGTTGATGGAAGCGAGCGCCATCCGGGGATCGGCGGCGCGCAGCGCGAGGAGGCTCCCGAAAGTCGAGAGGATGGCCGCCGTCTTGCTTGACGAGAGGGGGCTCTCCGGGTGAGCGGTGAGCAGAGTGATGCCAACCTGGCGAAGGAACGCGGACATCTCCCCCTCGGTCAGCGGATCGGCAGGCTCGCCGTGGAGCTCGAGGCCGGCCCGGCGCAAGGAAGCGACGGCCGCGGAGGAGGTCATGGCGCCGCGGCGCGCCGGATCGGGCTCCGCGAGGCACGCCACCAGCAGGGCGAGCTCGCCGATCGTCATGACCGGATCGGCGGGCGCCGCCGGAGGCGCAGCGCTCAGTGCGGGTGCCGAAAGCAAGAGGAGCGCCAGGAGAGCTGAGAACGCGGGACGGTGACGGTGCATCGCGACCTCCCCGGAGGGGTGACATTGAGGTTTCGCGGGCCTCTCTGGCATCCAACAGCCGAATTGTCAACGGCCCGGCGAGACATTCGAGCGTCTATGGAGCGGCAAGTGTCTCATCGCCGACTGTCAGTGTTACGTTAGCTCGCGGCGGCGGGCCGGACAATGAGGCATTCACTGAATCCGCTGTAGGGAGCGTCCTGAGTCAAACCCCTGGCGGCCGGGCAGTAGGCAGCCGGGTGAAAGCGCCGCGCGCCTGTGTTACGATGCGCCGCCGGATCCCCTTCCTGGAGAACGATCTTGTCCTGGAGCATGCGCCGTCGCGTCACCCGGCGCGCCGTGACCGCCTGGACGGCGGCGGCCTGGCTCGCGAGCGCCGCCCCCGCGGCGCCGGCTACGTCGCCGGCTCCGGCGGTGGCCCGTTTCCGGTTCGAGCCCTCGAGGAGCACCGTCCGCTTCGATGCCGACGCCACGACGCACGTCGTCCACGGCGTCTCCCATGAGATGAGCGGCGAGGTCACTTTCGATCCGGAAGACCTCTCCCGGGCGGCGGCCGTCAAGTTTCGCCTGGCCTCGGCGAGCCTCGAAACCGGGAACAAGGTGCGGGATCGGAAGATGCGCGAGACCCACCTGGAGGCGGCGCGGTACCCGTTCATCGCCTTTCGATCGTCGAAGATCGCGGCGATCACGCCGACCCTGCGAGCGGGAGAGACCCAGGAGCTGAGCGTGGAAGGCACGCTCTCGCTCCATGGAGTGGAGCATCCGGTCGCTCTCGTCGTGAAGGCGGCGCGCACGGGGGGAGTGCTGCGCGTCACCGGGGAGACGACGCTGCGGCTGACCGATTACGCGATTCCAATCCCGAGGTTCCTGTTCTTCAAGATGAAGGACGAGGTCAAAGTCATGTTCGAGGCGGTGGCGATCGAAGTCTCCCCTCGCGAAGGCCCGCGCTCATGACGCAGGCGCCTGCCGGGCGGCACTGGGCCGACGAGATCGCCGACCGGCTCGCGGACCGGCCCGGTTCGCAGGAGATCTCCACCGGCATCTCGCCCTCCGGATCGATCCACCTCGGAAACCTGCGCGAGGTCATGACGGCCGACGTGGTCTACCGCGCCTTGAGGGAGCGCCGGAGCGACGTGGGTTTCCACTACGTCGCCGACAACTTCGACCCGCTGCGGCGCGTGTATCCCTTCCTCGATCCGGAGGTCTACGCGCCGCACGTCGGCAAGCCTCTCTCGGAGATCCCCTGTCCCTGCGGGGCGCACGCCGACTACGGCGAGCACTTCCTGCTTCCTTTCCTCGCGACGCTGCAGGAGCTGAAGATTGAGGTGCGGGTCTTCCGCGGCGATCAGCTCTACAAATCGGGGAGGATGAACCCGATGATCGTCGCCGCGCTCAAGGGACGCGACGCGATCGCCCGGATCCTGCACGAGATGACCGGCAAGCAGATCGATCCCGGCTGGTCCCCCTTCGATCCCCTGTGTCCCGCGTGCGGCCGGATCACCGAGACGGAGGTGACCGGCTACTCGGAGTCCGCCGGGACGATCGACTACCGCTGCGGCTGCGGATCGAAGGGGACGATCCCCATGGCCGGAGGCGGCAAGCTGACCTGGCGCGTCGATTGGCCGGCGCGATGGAAAATCCTGGGAGTCACGATCGAGCCCTTCGGGAAGGATCACGCTACCGCAGGCGGCTCCTACGATACCGGCCGCCGGATCGTCAAGGAGGTCTTAGGCGGGGAGCCTCCCTATCCGATCACCTACGAATGGATCAGCCTGAAGGGGAAGGGCGACATGTCCTCTTCCAAGGGGAACGTCCTCTCGATCGACCGGATGCTGCGGGTCGTGCCGCCCGAGGTGCTGCGCTACCTGATCGTCCGGACGCCGCCGGCGAGGACGATCGCGTTCGATCCGGGGCTGCCGCTGCTCGCCCTGGTGGATGAGTACGACGACGTCGAGTCGGCCGGCCGCGATCTCCGGGCGCTGGCGCTGTGCCGCGCGTCGGACTACAAGCCGGTGGGCGTCCCGTTCAAGCATCTGGTGAGCGTGGTGCAGATGGCCAACTTCGACTTCGGGCAGGTGAAGGAGATCCTGCGCCGCGGCGGCTACGAGGTCCAGGACGAAGAGGCGCTGCGCGGCCGCGCGGAGTACGCCCGGCGCTGGCTGGAGGAATTCGCGCCCGAGGAGATGAAGTTCACGCTCAAGCCGGCGCTTCCCGCCGAAGCCGCGCGGCTCACCGAGCCGCAGAGGCGCTTCCTCTCGGCGGCCGCCGATCGGTTGAAGCCCGGGATGAAGGCGGAGGAGATCCACCAGGCCGTGTACGCCCTCGCGGGAGAGATGTCGCTCAAGCCGGCCGAGGCGTTTCAGGCGATCTACCTCGCCCTGCTCGGAACGCTCCGCGGCCCGCGGGTCGGCTGGTTCCTCGCCTTCCTCGATCATGACTTCGTGGTGAATCGCTTCCGCGAAGCATCCGGCAACTAAATAGAAGTCAGTGATTCGGGATCATCGTAACTTACTGAAACAAGATCACTTGAAATGGCGTCCCTCATGCTGGAGAGGTCCGCGCGACGGAACCGGCGCCGGGACCGCTCTCCGGAGATGGCCCCTCTTGAATCCAGGTAGCTTCCGGCGAAGCTCAGGGTCGAGAGTGTGGGTCGATGTTCCAGAATCATCGACCGCTATTTAGTGTTGCGTTTCAGAAATCGCGTTAACAACGAGGACGTCGAGGCGCCCGGATCGCAAGACGCGCCGGAGTGCCGCGTACCCAAAGTGGTACGCAAGCGACGGCGCAACGCAGCCAGCCGGGATGGATCGACGTCCGTACGTAACGGGATTTCTGGGACGCAACACTATTAATGCGTTGCGGGCGGATGGCGGTCCCGGCGCATCGCCAGGACCGAATTCACTTCCGCCCCGAGAGCGAAGAGCGTCGCCGAGACGTGGAGCCAGAGAAGGACGGCGATGACCGAGCCGATCGACCCGTACAGCATCTTGCCGGTCGAGAGCGACGTGAGGTAGGACGCGAAGAGATATTTGGTGGCCTCCCAGAACGCGCCCGCGACCAGCGCCCCCACCCAGATGCGCGAAATCCTGCGGCGGACCGTCGGCCCGAACAGATAAAGCGTCAGGAAGAGCATGAAATTGAAGAGCACCCCCAGTCCGACGGTGCACAGCGTGAGCACCGCCGGCTCCCAGGCGGTCGGCAGGAAGGTGTGGTGGATCAGGGCGCGGACCAGCACGGGGCGCAGGCTCGTGAATCCCAGCGAAAGCGGGATGAACAGGAGCATGATGATCGCCAGCAGAATCCCGAGAAGGCGGCGGCGCCAGAGAGGCCTCATCTTCGGCGCGTGATGAATCCGGTTCAGGATCTGCTGGAGCATGTCGAAGGCGGCGCTGGCGCCCCAAATCAGGAACAGCGTCCCGAACAGTCCGAGGCTCCGCCGGGCCCGGAGGATCCCGTCGAGCGACCGGCGGAGATACTCCGAGCTGAACGGCAGCAATCCGAGGATGTCGGCCGAGATCTTGGCGTACTCCCCTCCCATCCCGAACAGGATTCCGAGCGCGGAGACGACGAGCAGGAGGAGCGGAAAGAAGGAGAAGAAGGTGTAGTAGGCCAGGCTCGAGACCATGATCGAGACGTGGTCCTGGCGATACTTGTGGAACAGCTCCGAGAGGAATTCACGCAGCGTCGAGATCATCGGGGTGCGATGCTAGCAGATTGACGCGGCGAAGTGCCATAATAGCGGCCTTCTATCGCTGCGAGTCGAAATCCGGAGGACGGTATGCCCGACGCCATCCAGGGTCTGAAGCCGGAAGGGGTGTGGAAGTACTTCCGGGAGATTAGCAGGATTCCCCGCGGCTCGAAGAACGAGAAGCAGATCGCCGGCTACGTTATGGCGAAAGCGAAGGAGCTCGGCCTGGAAGCGAAGCAGGACAAGTTCATGAACGTGGTGGTGCGCAAGCCGGCCGCGTCCGGCCGGGAGCGGGTCGCGAGCGTCTGCCTGCAGGGGCACCTCGACATGGTCTGCGAGAAGAACAAGAACAAGACGCACGATTTCGAGAAGGACCCGATCGAGATCGTGCGCCAAGGCGACACGCTCATGGCGAACGGCACGACCCTGGGGGCCGACAACGGGATCGCCGTGGCCACGAACCTGGCGATCATGGCGGACCGGAGCCTCGTGCACGGGCCGCTCGAGTTCCTCTTCACGGTCGACGAGGAGACCGGGCTCACCGGCGCCAACAACCTCGCGCCGGGCTTTCTGAAGAGCCGGCGGCTGATGAACCTCGACTCCGAAGAGGAAGGGGCCTTGTACGTGGGGTGCTCCGGCGGCTGCACCACGGCCGGCCGTTGGTCCGTGGCGCTCCAGAACGCCCCGCGGGGCGCTCTTCCCATGATGCTGCACGTCAGAGGGCTCAAAGGAGGGCACTCCGGCCTCGAGATCGACAAGGGGCGGGGCAATTCGCTGAAGATCCTGAACCGCGTCCTCCTGGCCCTGCTGGACGCGGGCGTTCGGATCTCCCGGATCGAAGGGGGCAACAAGAGCAACGCCATCCCGCGCGAGGCCGAAGCGCTGCTCTACGTGCCCGAATCGTCCCTCAGGAAGGCCAAGGCGATCGTCGAGAGGCTGAGGGAGGCCTGCCGGGCGGAGGTGTTCACCGTCGACCCCGACCTCGAGGTCCGGCTGGAGAAGGCGGAGGCTCCGAAGAAGGCGCGGGTGCTGAAGGATGCCGACGCGCGCCGGATCTGCCGGACGGTGGCGGCCCTGCCGCACGGAGTCACGAAGATGAGCGCCGACATCCCGGGGCTGGTCCAGACCTCCACGAACCTGGCCATCGCGCGGACGCGCGGCGCGACGGTCGAGGTGACGACGAGCCAGAGAAGCTCCGTCGCCTCCGAGATCGAGGAGATCGTGCAGCGCGTCGGGATCATCTTCGAGCTGGGAGGGGCGAAGCCGGTCTTCACCGAAAGGTATCCGGGGTGGAAGCCGGACCTCGATTCGTCGATCCTGAAGATCGCGAAGACGACTTACCGGGAGCTGTACGGCAAGGACCCGGAGGTAAAGGCGATCCACGCCGGCCTCGAGTGCGGCATCATCGGAGAAAAGTACCCCGGGATCGACATGGTCTCCTTCGGGCCGACGCTCGAAGGGGTCCACTCGCCCGATGAGAAGATCTTCATCGGCAGCGTCGGGAGATTCTGGGAGTTCCTCCTGGCCGTTCTCAAGAACGTCAATTAGCGGCTCTTCAAACGCCCGCTTCGCCCCCTTTGCTCGGCGCGGCGGCCGCCACTTCGGAGGGAACGATGAGCCCTTCGCTTCCATCACGCCGCCGCTTCGTCCGCACCGTCGGAGCCGCCCTGGGGGCGTGCGCCGTGCCGATCCGCATCGCCGCCAAGACTCCCGCGGCCTCGGCCGCGCGGCCGGGCGCCGCGACGCCGGCGAAGGCGGTCCGGATCGACTCCAACGAGAACCCCTATGGGCCGTCGCCGAAGGCCCTCGAGGCGATGACCCGCTCGCAGCAGGTCTCGGCGAGGTACCCCGACGCCCTGGAGGACGAGGTTTCCGAAGCGCTCGCCCGGCTCCATGGCGTGGGCGCCGAGAACGTGGTGCTGGGCTGCGGCTCGGGGGAGCTCTTGAGGATGGCCGACATGGCCTTTCTCGGCGCCGGCCGGAACGTCGTCGTCGCCGAGCCGACCTTCGAGGCGGTGCTCGCGTTCGCCCGCGTGACCCGCGCCGACGCCGTCAAGATTGCCCTCACCGGGGATCACCGGCACGACCTGCCGAAGATGGCCGCGGCCTGCAGCGAGGCCACCGGTCTGATCTACCTGTGCAATCCGAACAATCCGACCGGCACCATCGTCACGCGGGACGAGATGGGCGCCTTCTTCGAGCGCGTCCCCCGGGGCGCCGTGATCCTGGTGGACGAGGCGTATCACCACTTCGTCGAGGACGAGCGCTACGCCTCCGCCTTCGAATGGATGGGGAAGCTGCCGAACCTGCTCGTCGTCCGGACCTTCTCCAAGATCCACGGCCTGGCGGGAATGCGTCTGGGATACGGCGTCGGCGCCCACGAGGTCGTCGAGGCGCTGCGCGCGCATCGTCTCTGGAGCAACGCCAACGCCGCCGTGCTGGAGGCGGCGCTCGCCACCTTGCAAGACGCCGGACACGCGTCGAAGTGCCGCCGCGAGATGAACGGGACGCGCCGCTGGCTGGTCTCCGAGATGGAGAAGGACCGGCGCGCCACGATCCCGTCGGAGGCGAATTTCGTGATGATCGACCTGGGCACCGACGTGGCGCCGGTGATTGCGGCCCTGAAAGAGCGCGGCGTGTTCGTCGGCCGCCGGTTCGCGGCGCTGCCGAACCACCTGCGCGTCTCGATCGGCACGCCGGAAGAGATGCGGCGCTTCGTCGCCGCGCTGCGCGCCGTGGCGCCCTCCGGCGCCATCCAGGCGGCTTGAAGGGCCGGGACGGATGGCGGCGCGGCCCGGCGTGAAGCAACGGGCGGCAAGCCGCGCGCCGGCGCTGGATCGGAAGGCGGCGCTGCTGCGTCGCGGAGAGCGGCTGGAGGCGATCAGCGTCGCGTACAACGCGGTCGAAGGGATGATCGTCGTCGGCGCCGGCCTCGGCGCCGGCTCGGCCGCGCTGCTGGGATTCGGCGGCGATTCCCTGATCGAGGTGACGAGCGCGGCGCTGCTGTGGTGGCGGCTGAGGTCGGCGCGCCGGGGAAGCACGGCGCGGCAAGAGGAGCAGACGGAGCATCGGGCGTCCCGGTGGGCGGGGGGGCTACTGATGCTGCTGGCCGCCGGCATCGTCGTCGAGGCCGGGCGCCAGCTGGTCATGCGGCAGGAGCCCGCCGCCAGCGCGCTCGGCATGCTCGTCACGGGGCTGTCGCTGGTGGTCATGCCCTTTCTGGCGCGCGAGAAGCTCAAGTTGTCGAAGGCTCTGAACAGCCCGGCGCTGCGGGCCGACGCCCACGAGCAGGTGGCGTGCGCCTGGCTTTCGGGGACGACGCTCGCGGGATTGAGCCTCAATGCTGCGCTCGGGTGGTGGTGGGCCGACCCGGCCGCGGCGCTGTGCATGGTCCCCTGGATCGCCCGCGAAGGCTGGACGGCCTGGCGCAGCGGCGAGTCCGGGGCGGAGGCGAGATAAGGATGGGATCGTCGGTCCTCCTCATGGCGTACGGGAGCGTCGAGTCGGTCGATCAGATGGCCGATTTCCTCAAGGAGGTTTTCCGGGGCCGGCCGGTCCGCGAGGAGACGGTCCGGGAATTCCAGGACCGCTACCGTCTCTTCGGCGGCCGCTCGCCCCTCCTGGAGATCTCGCGCCGCCAGGCCGCAGCGCTGGAGAAGCTGCTGGGAATCCCGGTGCGGGTCGGGATGCGGCACTGGCATCCCTACATCGCCGACGTCGTCCGGGAAATGCCGGAGCCGATCGTCAGCCTGTCGCTGGCGCCGCAGTATTCGCGCTTCAGCGTGGGGGAGTACCAGCGCGCGCTGGAAGCGGCCTATCGAGGGAAGATCCTCCACGTCGACCACTGGCACCGGCAGCCGCGTTTCCTGGAGGCGTGGGTCGAGCGGATCCGCGCCGGCATGGCGCGTCACGCGCCGGAAATGCTGCTGTTCACGGCGCACAGCGTCCCGGAGGATCCCGACGATCCCTACCCGCGGCACCTTCAGGAGACGCGCGAGGGGATCCTCCGGCTCCTTCCCGCAACGCCGCCCTGGGACTTCGCCTACCAGAGCGCCAGCACCGCGCCTTTGAAGTGGAGGGGTCCCGACGTCGACTCGAAGCTGAAGGAGCTGAGCTCCCGCGGCGTCCGCAAGGTGCTCGCGGCCCCCGTCGGCTTCGTCAGCGACCACGCCGAGGTGCTCTACGATCTGGACCACCTCCACCGCGGGACGGCCCGTGAAATGGGAATTCAGCTCGAGCGCTGCGAGTCGCTCAATGATCATCCGCTGCTGATACAGGCCCTCGCCGACGCGGTGCGCGAGGTCGCGTGAAGAAAGTCCTCGTGGCCGGCGCCGGCATCTCGGGGCTCGCCACCGCGTTCTATCTCGGCCGCCAGCGCCCCGACCTGGCCATCACCGTCCTCGATCCGCGTGACCGGCTCGGCGGCGTCATCACGACGCAGGTCCGGGACGGATTTCTCATCGAAGGAGGGCCAGACTCCTTCGTCCTGATCAAGCCGTGGGGCCTGCAGCTTTGCCGCGATCTCGGCATCGAGAAGCGGCTCATCCCGACCGATCCGGCGAATCGGAAGGTCTACATCCTGGCGCGGCGCGGGCTCGAGCCTCTTCCGCCCGGCGTCATGCTCACCGCCCCGACGAAGCTGCTGCCTCTCCTTCGCAGCCGGCTTTTTTCATGGCCGGGGAAGATCCGCATGGGGATGGACCTCCTGTTGCCGCGCGGCAAGGAGCAGGAGGACGAATCGCTCGGATCCTTCGTGAGGCGGCGGCTCGGGCAGGAGGCGGTGGACAAGATCGCCGAGCCCATCCTGGCGGGGATCTTCCTGTCGGAAGCCGATCGTCTGAGCCTCCGGTCGACCTTTCCGCGCCTGCTGGAGATGGAGCGCGAGCACCGGAGCCTCATCCTCGCCTTCCGCCGTCAGGCAAGCGGGGCGAAGAGTCACGCCGGGGCGGGCGCCGGCAGCCCGTTCCGGACCTTCGCGGGAGGCATGGCGGAGCTGATCGACTGCCTGCGCGATGCGATGCCCCAAGTCGAGTTTCGGACCGGCGTCCGCGTCGAGAGGATCGAGGGCCCGCGGAAGGTGATCACCAACCGGGAAGTGCTGGAGCCCGACGCCGTCGTCCTGGCGATGCCGCCTCCCGACTGCGCCGGCGTCCTCCGGGGACTCTCCCCGGCGCTGGCCGAGAAGATCGCCCGGATCACGACCCTTTCCACCGCCACGGTCTCCCTCGGATACCGGCGCCCGGCCGCGCGGGTCGCGCTCGACGCCACGGGCTTCGTGATCGCCCGCGGCGAGAGCCGGAGGATCCTCGCCTGCACCTGGTCGTCGAGGAAGTTCCCGGGACGCGCTCCCGACGGGGACCTGCTGCTGCGATGCTTTCTGGGGGGGAAGAACGGGGCGATCCTGCAGAACGACGACAGCGCCCTCGTCCGGATTGCCCGCGAGGAGGTCGCCGATCTGATGGGGATGCCCGATCCGCCGGTTCTCTCGGCCGTCTACCGCTGGCCGCTCGCCAATCCCATCTACGAGGTCGGCCACGAAGCGCGGGTCCGCGAGATCGAGTCGATGCTGGATCCGGCCCTCAACATCCATCTGACCGGCAGCGGCTTCCGGGGAATCGGCATTCCCGACTGCGTCGGGGACGCCATGCGCGTGGCCGCCGAGGTTGCCCGAAGGACGTAGGGACGCATCTTGGCTACCGTACGGAGTCGGCGTTTGGCGTCGCCGGTTCGA
This sequence comes from Candidatus Polarisedimenticolia bacterium, assembly GCA_036004685.1. Classification (NCBI taxonomy): domain Bacteria; kingdom Pseudomonadati; phylum Acidobacteriota; class Candidatus Polarisedimenticolia; species Candidatus Polarisedimenticolia bacterium. The sequence goes on from DASYRE010000023.1 coordinate 70,925, forward strand.
GGCGTCGCCTTCAGGTCACTTTAGGCAGGCTCGCTCTGCCCGCTCGGAAAGGGTTGGAGATGCTTCGTCAACCTGGGTGGGCTGCCATTTGCATCGCCAGCCTGTCAGTTCTTTGGCTTGTCTCAGGTCTCTGAAAAATGTAGATTATGAGCATGCAAATCACCTCCCGGCTTGTAGCCGTCCTCGTCGCCGTCTCTCTCATCTTCTCCGTCGCCGGGGGTCTGGTTCTTTGCGCGGGGTGCGGCAGCAAGATGATGGAGTGCTGCAAGTGGATGCCGGCAGCTTCCGAGTCGATGGGCCCCAGCCCGTGCTGCCAGTTCAAAGTCTCCTCGACGACTGAGCCGCACCCGGGCCGCATAATCTCCGTCGCCAACGGCACTCAACGCGATGAAGCCGGCATCTCGCACGCGGACGACGTTTCGTTCCATGAAGCTCTTGGTGCCGTCGCGCCGCGCCATTCGCCAACTCCCTCGCCTCCGCCTGATTCCTCTCCTCCGCTGTTCATCCTGAACGCCTCACTGCTCTGCTGAGACGATACTTCCGCCTCTAGCTCCCTTCCAGTTTCGTTGAGTCATTTTTGCCCGGCGACCGGAGCCCTCGTCCGCGTCCGGGCGAGAGGCGTCACCATGAAAGGAATCATGCTGTCTCCGGTGTTGCTCCTTTGGGCGCACTCCGGATGGGCTATGGAGCCGGCGCAACCGACCTCGGCGAACCCCGCTGCGCTTCTGCGGGAAGCGGAGGAGAACAGCCCGGCGATCCGCGCCGCGCGGGCCCGACTCGAAGCGGCGCGCCACGCGCCTTCTCAGGTAGAGGCTCCTCCGGATCCCGAGGTCAGCGTCGCCTACACCAACGACGGCCTCTCCCGGTTCACCCTGGGAGAGAGCGAATTCGCCCAGCTCTCCCTCAACTGGACCCAGGAAATCCGATCGCGGGGAAAACGCCGGCAAGCGGGGGAAGCGGCGTCGCGCTCCTCGCAGGCGGCGGAGAAGGAGCTGGCACTGGTACGGCTCGAAGTGCTCTCGGCCGTCAAGAGCGCCTACGCCGATCTGGTGCGGCTGGACGGCACGGCGGCCATCCTGGATGAGATCCGAAGTGTGCTGGACTCCGTGGAACAAACCGCCCGGAGACGCTACGAGGTGGGGCAGGGGATCCAGGAGAACGTTCTCAAGGCGCAGACCGAGATCCTCAAGCTGGAGGCCGAATCGACCCGGGTGGCGCAGGAGCGCCTGGAAGTCGAGGCCCGACTCGACGCCGCCGTGGGACGCGCCGCCGGCGCGCCCATCGGCCCCGCGGCGGCCGCTGCGCTCAGCGGGGCACTCGGAGAGGACGCGGAAGCGCTCGCGCAGGCCGCCCTGGCGGGCTCGCCCGGGGTGGGCGCGCTCGAGGCGGAAGTCCGCCGCCGGCAAGCCAGCGCGGAGCTGGCGCGACTCGAGCTGAAGCCTGATTTCATCTGGTCCGCCAGCTACCAATACCGCGGCGATCTGGATCCCATGGTCATGGGAATGCTGGGCGTGCGCCTTCCGCTGCACAAGGCGCGCAAGCAGGCCCAGGCCGTGGCGCAGGCCGAATCGGACGTAACCGCCGCCCAGCAGGACCTGGCGGATCGCCAGGTCCGTACTCAATCCGCCGTGCGCGAGCTGGCGGCGCGCGCCCAGGGCGCCGAGCGCCTGCTGGAGCTCTACGAGCAGGGAATCATCCCCCAGGCGGCGAACACGCTGGAATCGGCACGCGCCTCCTATGCCGTGGGGCGAATCGGCGTCCTGGATCTGTTCAACGATCTCAGGGTGCTCCTGGATGCCCGCAAGGACCAGATTTCCCTGGAGGCGGAGCGGATCCAGGCCCTGGCGGCGCTCGAGCCGCTCGTCGGTCGCGACCTGGTACGCGTGCCGGAAAGCGGCGACGCCGCGGGAGGTAGCCATGCGCCTCTCCGGTAGCCGTGGGTGGGTAATTCTGTTCGCGACCGTGCTGCTCGCGGTGGCGGTCCTGGTCGGGATCCGCTCTCTGGGCCATGTCGGGGTGGGGAGGGGGATTTCCGGAACGCACGCGTCCAAAGCAAGCGCGAAGCCGCTGTACCACTGCCCCATGCACCCCACGATCCAGTCCGACAAGCCGGGGAATTGCTCCATCTGCGGAATGCGCCTCGTGCTGGCCGAGAAGTCGGAAGCGGAGATTCAGCCGGCCCCGGCGCAGGGGCCGCCGCCGGCGCCTCGCAAGCGGCTGCTCTACCGCTCGACCATGAACCCCTCCGAAGTTTCCGACCATCCTGGCAAGGACTCCATGGGCATGGAGATGGTTCCGGTTGAAATGGAAGAGCCCGGCGAAGGAGGCGTGGAAGGGCTTGCCCCGATCCAGATCCCGTCGCGCCGGCGTCAGCTCATCGGAGTGCGAACCACGATCGCCAAGCGCTCTCCCCTCACCCGCACTCTCCGAACGGTGGGACGAGTCGCTATTGACGAGAGCCGCCTCCACCATGTCCACACCAAAGTCGAGGGGTGGATCGAGGAGCTGAGGGTGAATGCAACTGGGGAACCCGTCGTGAAGGGCCAACCCCTACTCCAGATCTACAGTCCCGAGCTTCTGGCCACGCAGGAGGAGTTCCTGCTCGCCCTCAAGGCCCGCCAGAGCCTCCCCAAAGGGGCGCCCCCGGCGTCGAAAAGCCGCATGGAAGAGCTTGTCGAGAGCTCCCGCCGTCGCCTCCTCCTTTTCGACCTGACCCCCGGCCAGATCGAGAAGCTCGAGAAGACGGGCGTGCCAACGCGCACCGTCATTCTTTATTCGCCGCTCTCGGGAATCGTTCTGGAGCGCAAGGTCACGCACGGGGAAAGGATCGACCCGAGCATGGCACTTCTGGAGGTCGCGGATCTCTCCCGGGTCTGGGTCCTCGCCTCGGTCTACGAATACGAGCTGCCGTTCGTGAAGGTGGGGCAGAAAGCGACGATGACCCTTGCTTACCTTCCCGGCAGGGCCTTCACGGGGCGGGTGAGCCTCGTCTATCCGGTCCTGGATGGCGCAACTCGGACCGTGCAGGCCCGCATTGAATTCGCCAATCCTCACCTCGAGCTGAAGCCCGAGATGTATGCCGACGTCGAGATTCTGAGCGACCTCGGCGAGCGCCTCACCGTGCCGGAGAGCGCAGTCCTTTCCTCCGGGACCCGGGACATCGTGTTCGTCGATCGGGGCGAAGGTTACTTCGACCCGCGGATAGTGAAAGTAGGTCTTCGACTTCCCGAGGCCGTGGAGATCCTCGAGGGTCTAAGCGCAGGGGAGAGCGTGGTGACCTCCGCCAATTTCCTGGTGGATTCGGAGTCAAAGCTCAAGTCGGCCCTGGAAGCGGCTTCAGCCCCCTCAACACAGCCCACGCCGACGCCGACGGCGCCGGCGCACCGGCACTGAGGGACGCATCATGGTCGAGCGGATCATCGAGTTCTCGGCTCACAACAGATTTCTCATCCTGGTCTTGACCGCGGTGGCGGTGGTGTGGGCCGTCTACGCCGTCACCAACGTCCCGCTGGACGCCATCCCCGACCTCTCGGACACGCAGGTCATCGTCTATTCGCGCTGGGACCGGAGTCCCGACATTCTCGAGGACCAGGTGACGTATCCCATCATCGCGGCGTTGCTGGGCGCGCCGCGCGTGAAGGCGATCCGCGGGTTATCCGATTTCGGCTTTTCCTACGTCTACGTCATCTTCGAGGATGGCACCGATCTCTACTGGGCCCGCAGCCGGACGCTGGAGTATCTCAGCAAGATCCTGCCGCGCCTTCCCGAAGGAGTGCGCACCGAAATCGGCCCCGATGCCACCGGCGTGGGGTGGGTTTACCAATACGCGCTGTTGGACCGCTCGGGGAAACATGACCTGGCCGAGCTGCGTTCTTTCCAGGACTGGACGCTCCGGTACCTGATACAGAGCGTCCCGGGGGTCGCCGAGGTCGCCTCCATCGGCGGGTTCCAGAAGCAGTACCAAGTCAATGTGAACCCCAACGCCTTGGCGGCGTACCGCATTCCGCTGGCCCGCGTCGTGGAGGCGATCCGACAGGGGAACAGCGACGTGGGTGGGCGCCTGGTGGAGTTCTCGGGCGCCGAGTACATGGTGCGTGGGCGAGGGTATGCGCGCACGACGACCGATCTCGAGCAGATCGTCGTCGGCGACAACGGGAGCGGTACGCCAATCTTGGTGCGGGACGTGGCGAAGGTCGAGCTGGGCCCCGACATCCGGCGGGGTGTCGTCGATCTTGACGGGCTGGGGGACACGGTGGGGGGGATCGTCGTGATGCGCCAAGGCGAGAACGCCCTCAACGTCATCAACCGAGTGAAGGAGCGGATCGAGAGCGTCTGGGCCTCGTTCCCGGAAGGCGTCGAGCTGGTCACCACTTACGACCGCTCCGACCTCATCAAACGCGCCATCGCCAACCTGCGGGAAGAGCTGGTGCTGGAGATGATCATCGTCAGCCTGGTGATCCTGATCTTCCTCTGGCACATTCCCTCGGCCATCGTTCCCATCGTCACCATTCCGGTCGCGGTCCTTCTGGCCTTCATCCCGATGCATGCTCTGGGGATCACCTCCAACATCATGTCCCTGGCCGGCATCGCCATCTCCATCGGCGTCCTGGTGGACGGGGCCATCGTGGAGGTGGAAAACGCCTACAAGAAGCTTCAGCTATGGGAGGCGGGAGGGCGACAAGGGGACTACCACGCCATCCGGCTGCAGGCGTTGAAAGAGGTGGGCCCCTCGGTCTTCTTCTCCCTTCTGGTCGTCGCCGTCGCCTTCCTGCCGATCTTCACCTTGGTGGACCAGGAGGGGCGCCTTTTCAAGCCACTGGCCTTTACCAAGAACTTCGCCATGGCCATAGCGGCCCTGCTGGCGATCACGCTGGACCCGGCCATGCGCATGCTCTTCACCCGGATGGATCGGATGGAATTCCGCCCGCGGTGGCTTGCCTGGATCGCCAACCAGACCGTGGTGGGGACCTACCATCCCGAGGAGAGGCATCCCATCAGCCGGTTCCTGTTTCGGGTCTACGAGCCCGCCTGCCGGCTGGTGCTGAGGTTTCCGTGGATGACCGTGGGCGTGGCGACCCTGCTGATCGCGATGACGATCCCCGTCTACTTTCAGCTCGGCTCCGAGTTCATGCCGCCGCTCGACGAGGGATCGCTGCTCTACATGCCCACCACCGTGCCGGGTCTCTCGGTCACCGAGGCGGAGAAGCTGGTCCAGACCATGGACGAGATGATCCGGGAAGTGCCGGAGGTTATCCGGGTGTTCGGCAAGGCCGGCCGCGCCGACACGGCGACCGATCCGGCTCCGCTTTCGATGTTCGAGACGACCATCCTGCTCAAGCCCCACGACCAGTGGCGCAAAGTGAAACGGTTCTATTCGGACTGGCCCGAGTGGCTGCAGAAGCCCCTACGCCGTCTTTGGTGGGACAGGATCTCCCGGGAAGAGCTCGTGGACCAGCTGGACCGCAAGCTGCGCTTCCCGGGAGTGCCCAACATCTGGACGATGCCGATCAGGAACCGGACCGACATGCTCATCACCGGGATCCGCACGCCGGTAGGACTCAAGATCTTCGGCCCGGATCTCACGGTGATCGAGCGGATCGGCAGCGAAGTGGAAGCCGCGCTGCGCGACGTGCGCGGCACCCGCAGCCTGTTCGCGGAGCGGACGGCGGGCGGCTACTACCTCGACTTCGACCTGCGGCGCGGAGATCTCGCCCGCTACGGCCTGACGGTGGAGGACGCCCAGAGAGTCATCCAATCGGCCATCGGCGGCGACACGGTCACCACCGTCGTGGAAGGTCGCGCGCGTTACAGCGTCAACGTCCGCTACGCGCGGGAGTTGCGGGACAACCTCGAGGCCCTGCAGAGGGTCCTGGTCCCGACTCCCTCGGGATCGCAGATTCCGCTCGCGCAAGTCGCGGACATTCGCATGACGTCCGGCCCGTCCATGATCCGAGACGAAAACGGCTTGCTCTGTGGGTACGTCTACGTGGACCTTGCCGGACGCGACGTCGGAAGCTACGTCGAGGAGGCGAAAAGGCGCGTGGCGGAAAAGGTCTCCGTCCCGACGGGCTACTCGGTCCAGTGGAGCGGTCAGTACGAAAACGTCCTGCGAGTGCGCGAGCGCCTGAAGGTCGTGGTTCCCCTCACGGTGTTCCTGATCTTCATGCTCCTGTACCTCAACACCAAGTCGGGGGTGAAGGCCGGAATCGTTCTTCTGGCCGTGCCGTTCTCCGGCATCGGGGCCGTCTGGCTCCTCTATCTGCTCGGCTACAACGTCTCCATCGCCACTTGGGTGGGGATGATTGCGCTGATGGGGCTCGACGCCGAGACCGGCGTGTTCATGCTGCTGTTCCTCGATCTTGCCTATCACGACGCGGAGCGGGCCGGGCGGCTGAAGACGCGCGAGGACCTCCGGGAGGCAATCGTCCACGGCGCCGTGAAACGCATCCGTCCGAAGATGATGACGGTCGCAGCCGCATTCATGGGGCTGATGCCGATCATGTGGTCGGTGGGAACCGGCGCCGACATGATGAAGCGAGTGGTCGCCCCCATGGTGGGTGGCCTCGTCACCAGCTTCATCCTGGAGTTGCTGGTCTATCCACCGGTTTATGAGATCTGGAAGTGGAACTTCGAGATGAAGCGAGGTAGAACGGCCCTGGAAGGCCTTCAATAGGCGGAGCTTCGATACGGCAAAGTCATGATACAGCAAAACTCGCTGAGCCGTTACAAACGATTATCGAAAGGACCCTCATGAAACGAAAATTCAGACTGTTTCTGTTACCAGCCGGTCTGGCTTTACTGAATTCGCTTGCTGCCGCGCAACAGCCATCTGCGCCACCACGGCAAAATCCGCCCTCGCAGACTACCCCGAGCATGCAGGGGGTGCAGGGAATGCAAGGCGC